>DATGSD010000001.1:0-3704 GCA_035302965.1 Burkholderiaceae bacterium
GTGATCCATAGCGGCTACCAGCTCGTGCAGCATAAGCTTCATCCAGAGTTCGCTGGTTTGATGCTGAATAATGAACAAAACCTCGTCGTGTTTAGACGATAAGGGGTGTTGCGCACTAAGCAGCGTATCGAGATGCAGATAGTCGCCATAACTCATGTCGGCAGAAAAATCGAGCTTGGCTTTTTCGTCGTGGACGATGGTTTCGGTGTTGCGAACGGGTTCGGTATTGTCTCTTGTATTTG
The DNA here is from genome assembly GCA_035302965.1 of Burkholderiaceae bacterium. Classification (GTDB taxonomy): domain Bacteria; phylum Pseudomonadota; class Gammaproteobacteria; order Burkholderiales; family Burkholderiaceae_B; genus DATGSD01. The sequence goes on from DATGSD010000001.1 coordinate 243, forward strand.
TCATGGTAAACCTTGGGCGGTGGCAAAGTAGAGTAAAAGTGAGCACCAAGCTTAGACCGCTACTTTAGCGAATTCAGTCGCTTTATGGAACTTGGTTGCGCACAGTTTGCTTAAAAGAACTTCTTTACGATAAGGCTCGCCAGCCATTTATTGTTTAGGCGAATAATCGCTCACGACTGGGTTTAAGGGTTTAGGCGATTAGTTTGCTGCTAAACGAAGTCGAAAACGAACATGATTTTTTGTTCGATTATGTAATGGGTGTTGGTTACCGTTAAGGCTTTAAAATAGCGGCTTCTTTGTCATCGTACTTCTTGTTGTACGATGCTTTTTCTTACAACTATTTGCTTGTTTATGCCCCAGTCTTGTACGTCTTCGCACGATCAGCACAGTCATCAGCACGGTCATGGCGTTTTTGGCGCAGCCTCCGAAGTTATTTTCTCTTTGCTTTGCGCCGCTTTTTTGCTAGTGGGTTTTGTAACGCAGCACTGCGGCAGTAATTGGCCAAATTGGCTCCCCCTGTCGGCTTATTTAGTGGCGTATTTTTTTGGGGCTTATTACACGGTTATTGAAGTTATTGATAACTTACGGCATCGGCGCTTTGAAATCGACACGCTAATGCTTGTAGCCGCCATTGGTGCCGCTATTTTAGGAGCGTGGGCCGAAGGTGCGCTGTTGCTGTTTTTATTTAGCTTGGGGCACGCCCTTGAGCATTCGGCCCTCGATAAAGCACGCAAAGCCATCACCAGCTTGGCCGAATTGGCCCCTGAAACTGCTCGTGTATGGCGTAATCAGCAATGGGTCGAGGTCGCCGTCGAAACCTTGCAGCCTGGCGATGTGGTTCAGGTGCGGCCCAACGAGCGCTTGCCGGCCGATGGCTTTGTTGTAGAAGGTGAAAGCAGCGTTAACCAGGCACCCATTACTGGCGAGAGTATGCCGGTTGATAAGCAAGCGGTAGCTGATGCCGTTCAGGCCCGTAACCAGCCTGGGCGTATTAGCGCGGCATCGTTGGTGTATGCCGGCAGTATTAATGGCAGTGGCGCTCTAGAAGTCGAGGTAAGCCGTCGGTCTAACGATTCCACCTTGGCACGGGTTGTGCGTTTGGTCAGCGAGGCCGATACGCGACAGTCGCCCACGCAGCGTTTCACCAAGCGTTTTGAACGTGTGTTTGTGCCGCTGGTGTTGTTATTAGCAATAGCCGTCATGTTTTCTTGGGTGGTGGTCGACGAGCCATTTCGCGACAGTTTTTACCGTGCGATGGCCGTGCTCGTTGCGGCCAGCCCTTGCGCCTTAGCGATTGCAACACCTAGCGCGGTGTTGTCGGGTATTGCTCGTGCGGCACGGGGTGGAGTGTTAGTAAAAGGGGGCGCTCCACTCGAGGTTTTAGGCCAGTTACACGCTATGGCCTTCGATAAAACGGGCACTTTAACCGAAGGGCGTCCACGTGTTAGCGACTTAATTCCGGCCGAAGGTGTCGACCAAAATCATTTTTTAGCGATAGCTGTAGCTGTTCAGTCGGTCGGCGACCATCCTTTGGCTGTCGCGGTTGCACGCGATTGTCAAGCGCAATTGCCAGCAAATTATCAAGTGCCAAAAGTCGAAGGTTTAACCAGCTTGACGGGCATGGGGGTAAGTGGCCAAATCGATGGCCAAGATGTTTGGCTTGGCAAAGCAGAAATGTTTGGCATCGATTGCCGGGCGCCGCTTCAGCCCGCAACCTTAGCCGCCGTTGAAACACTGCGCGAGCAAGGGCGCACCGTATCGGTGCTACGTCTAGGCGACCGCGATTTGGGCGTTATTGGTTTAATGGATAGCCCGCGCAAGGGTGTTGCTCAAGCGCTTGGGGCTCTTCGGCGGCTTGGGATACACAAAATGGTGTTGTTGTCTGGTGATCATCAACGTGCTGCCCAGGCAGTGGGGGCCGAGGTGGGTATTGACGAGGCTCGCGGCGACTTAATGCCTGAAGACAAGGTGGTCGCAATTAATCAGTTACGTCAAGGCGGAACGGTTGCGATGGTGGGCGATGGGGTTAACGATGCGCCAGCCATGGCGGCGGCTAATGTTGGCGTTGCTATGGGGGCCGCCGGTTCTCATGTTGCCCTCGAAACGGCCGATGTGGCGCTCATGACCGACAACTTGTTGCATCTACCTTTTGTCGTCGAATTAGGGCGCCAAACACGAAAAATAATCCGGCAAAATCTTATTGTTAGCTTGGGTATGGTAATAGTATTAGTACCAGCAACCATTTTTGGCCTAGGGATTGGCCCCGCTGTTATTTTCCATGAAGGCTCAACCTTAGTTGTGGTTGCCAATGCTTTGCGTTTATTGGTTTATAAGCAGGAGGCATCAGCTTAATGGAAAAAATGCGTCTCGATAAATGGCTTTGGGCAGCTCGTTTTTACAAGCGACGTAGTTTGGCTGTCGAAGAAATTCGCAAAGGCCGGGTTTGGGTAAACGATCAAACGGCCAAACCAGCCAAAGAAATTAGCCCTGGCGACTATATTTCGATTCGTAAAGGTTTCCCTACCCAGCATGTAAAAGTTGTGGGTTTAAGCGAGGTTAGGGGGCCAGCCCCAGTGGCACGTACCCTTTATGAAGAAACCCCCGAAAGCATCGCCGCGCGCGAAAGTGCGGCTGAGCGTCGTCGTTTAGCCCCCGAGCCAGCTCATCAGTACCGCGATGGTCGGCCTACCAAGCGTAACCGGCGTTTACTCGACAATTTACGAGGGCGCTAAAACCTGGGCAAAATTAATCACAGTGTAAGTTGGTGTTTTAGTCGATTATTACGTTTAAATCGTTGTTGGTTTTACTGATCGCTAGTGCCAAACCAGCCTTTGCTTGAAATATCAAACACAATACCGTCGGGGTCTTGGTATTTTTCTTCAAAGTTGGCTTTTTCTGGGTCGCCTAAGGTAAAAAAGAAACGGCCGCCATTTTCTTCAATTTTTTTGCCCATTTCGTCGGCGTCGTCAACAATAAAGCCAAAATGATGCGAGCCAATATAGCCATCCATGGGGCTTCCGGGTGCGCCTTTTAAAAGGGCCAAGTTAACCACGCCATCAGATAGATAAATGCCCGAGCCTAACTCGAGCGTTTCTTCGCCTACCCGTTTTAAACCGAAGGTTTTTTCATAAAATTGGGCTGAGGCTTCTAAATCGCTAACGCAGATCGCGAAGTGTCGCAAACGGGCTTTCATAGTGGTCTCCTTAAAGCAGTTTCAAAATTGTGACTAGCTAGTGCTAAGATTACAGCGTTAACTGGTGTATAACGAAAAGCAAAATTGATCAACAAAATATGTAATGAGGAGACAACCATGGCTCGTAAATTAATCAACCCATCGGGTTTGCATCCAGCGCCCGGCTTTAGCCACATTACTGTATCGCAGCCTGGTACGGTCGCGTATATTGCGGGGCAGGTGGCTTTAGCACCCGATTTTTCGGTTGTTGGTGGCAACGATTTGGGCGA
>DATGSD010000002.1:0-4987 GCA_035302965.1 Burkholderiaceae bacterium
TTGGTCGCCAATTTAACGTGTACAGGGTTAGTCATGGAAGGGTTGCCTTTAGAAGAAGTGGACGGGTTTTGAGCCAGAGCGCTACCCTGAGCAATGCTAAAGGTAATGGCGGCTAGAAAACCCAGAGCGAAAGCGCGCCGCAGCGGCGCAAAAAGTAGTTGAAATAAACGTTGTTGCATCATGGTGGCGTGTTGTCGTTTAGAGGTGTGTTTAGTAAGGGCTGAACTAAAAGGCTGGTTGATTTGGTTTTAGTTTAATCGAAGAGGCGGCGTGTTTGTTCTGCCTTGTCGCCGGCGGCCTTTTGGCCCAGATCATTAGCCCGACGAAAAGCGCGTTCGGCAAGTAGTAACTGTACTTGGCCCATATTATTGTGGGCTGGTGCGTAATTAGGGTGGGCGTTAAGCGCCATTTCTAGGGCATCTCGTGCCATGTCGAGTTGGCCAAGTTGTACATATTCGGCAGCAAGGTTGTTCCAGGGTTCGGGCAGTTCGGGGTAATTAACTGTCATGTTGCGATAAACGTCTATGGCTTCTTGGTGTTTTCCTAAGCCCGATAAGGCGCGAGCCCGTAAAAACAAAAGTTGCACGTCGGTGCCAATGGTGTCGGCTTGTTCAAGCTGCGCTTCGCGTTTTTCTATAACTTCGAGTGCCTGGGCGTATAAGCCTTGATCAAGCATTGCTGCTATGCGGTCGGTAATTTGTGAGGGCGATAAGGGGATGGATGTGTCGGTACTTGGCGCAAGCGCTTCTAGTAAATTGGCCAGGCCTTGCCATCCGGAATCTTGTTTGGGAGTTTCGCCGAACAGGTCTTGTGAGGGGCTGGTAACTGCAGCTGCACTAGGCGTTGTGGGGCTGGTGTTGCTGTTTTCGGTTTGTGCCTGCAAAATGGCAGGAATGGCCAAGGCGAAAACAAGCACGGCCTTTACTAATAAGGCAAGCCCTTTGTGTTTATGGGTTTGCCACGGTAGCACGCAGCGGTTTGTTGACACGCTTGTGGCGCGGGCTAGGGCAGGGCGGTAAACTATTCTCACGGTATTCACCTGTTCAACACGGTTTTTGTGGCCTGGCAAACTCAAGACCTAAAAGTGGCTTGGTATACTGATCGCCCGCCATTTTAACCCCGACGATTTGGCTGTGTTGTTATTTAGCGAGCGCACAAGCAGGGCTTTGGGGCGCTTTTCCTAGTTTCTTAAGTTCGATAAGTACATGCTACAAATTTATAACTCTCTCTCGCGTCGAAAAGAACCTTTCAAACCCCTAAAAGCTGGGCACGTGGGTATGTACGTTTGTGGCATGACAGTTTACGACTACTGCCATTTAGGCCATGCACGCATGTTGGTTAGCTTTGATGTTATCCAGCGTTGGCTGCGCCAATTAGGTTATCAAGTTAAGTATGTTCGTAATATTACCGATATCGACGATAAAATCATCCGTCGGGCTCTCGAGCGCCAACAAGCTTTAAACGAGGTTACCGAGTTTTTTATCGCAGCTATGCGGGCCGACGAACGTGCGTTGGGCATACAATCGCCCGATGCCGAACCAAGAGCCACCCAGCACGTCGACGCTATGCTTGACATTATCGAGCGCTTAAAGCAAAAGCAACTTGCCTATCGCGCGGACGATGGTGATGTTAACTTTGCGGTTCGTGCTTTTCCGGGTTATGGCAAGTTATCGGGTAAAACACTCGACGACTTGCGTGCCGGCGAGCGGGTCGCACCATCGGCGGGCAAGCAAGACCCACTCGATTTTGTACTTTGGAAAGCCGCAAAGCCGAACGAGCCCGCCGATAGCAAATGGCCGTCGCCTTACGGTCAGGGCCGTCCGGGTTGGCACATCGAGTGCTCGGCCATGAGCTACGAGTTGCTGGGCATGCCCCTCGATATTCATGGCGGTGGCCCAGACCTTAAATTTCCGCACCACGAAAACGAAATTGCCCAGTCAGAAGGTGCTTTTGGTGGCACCATGGCCAATTACTGGATGCATTGTGGCCCCTTAATGGTCGATGCCGATAAGATGTCGAAGTCGTTGGGTAATTTTCGTAGTATCCGCGATACTATCGCGCAAGAAGCCACTTTATCGGCCGACAACCCCAATTACGAAGCCAATTTACGCGAAGCCGAAATGTTGCGGTTTTTTATTGTCCGTAACCATTACAGAAGCATTCAAAACTATACGCCTGATAACCTCAAAGACGCGCAACAAGCATTAGATCGCCTTTATCAAACCTTACATACGGTGGCTCCCGAGCCTACCGAAATTGACTGGAAACAGCCGGCGGCACTAGCGTTCCGTCAGGCCATGAACGACGATTTCAACACGGCGGCTGCTGTAGCCGTGTTATTCGAGCTATCGGCTAAAGCAAACCGCGAGCGCGATGCACAAGCCTCGGGTTTGATGCAAGCCTTGGCAAATATCTTGGGCTTGTTGCATGCCGACCCACAGCTTTATTTACAGTCGCCTAGTCGATATGGGGGTGGCGCTCAGCACGAGGCTTTGTCTGAAGCTGAAATTACCGAGCTAATTGCCGCTCGAGCCACAGCTAAAAATACGCGCGATTTCGAACGAGCCGATGCCATTCGCGATCAGCTGCAAAAAGCGGGTGTCGAATTGGTCGACAAGGCTGACGGCCAAACCGAATGGCGCCGAATTTAATTTAAAAATATTATGGCAGAAGCAAGTAGTGATATTTCTGTAAAACCTCATTTTTGGGATGAGGCCTCGCGGTATTTAATGCGGCGTGATCGTATTCTACGTCGTTTAATCCCTCAACACGACAGCGAATGGCTATTTACGTCGGGTACACACTTTATGACCCTGGCGCGTGCTATTGTTGGGCAACAAGTCTCAACAAAGGCAGCTGACACCATCTGGCGTCGCGTTCTTAAACACTGCGGGCAACGACCTTCGCCCCATGGTGTGTTAAAAGTACCTGCCGAGCAATTACGCGAATTAGGTTTATCTCGGCGCAAATGTGAGTATATTCACGATTTAGCGCGACACTTCATCGAAGAAAAGTTCGCCCCAGAAAGTTGGAGCGAAAAGGAAGACGAAGAGATAATCACCGAACTGCGGGCCGTGCGAGGGGTGGGTCGCTGGACAGCTGAAATGTTTTTAATGTTCAGTTTGCAGCGCCCTAATGTCTTACCCCTCGACGATGCTGGCTTATTGCGGGCTATTTCGCAACATTATTTTAGTGGCGAGCCCGTGTCGCGTTTCGAAGCTCGCGAAGTCGCTCAAGCTTGGGTACCTTGGTGCACAGTGGCGACGTGGTACTTGTGGCGTAGCCTCGAGGCTCAACCTGTTAAAAACTAAAGAGTGCAGCTTTTCAGCAAGTTCTTATGCGTAATACCTATCTAGACTTCGAGCAGCCAGTTGCCGAGCTCGAAAATAAAATCGAACAATTGCGTTACATGCAGTCTGACTCGGCGGTTGATATTTCTGACGAAGTACACCGTCTTCAGCAAAAAAGCCAGGCTTTGGCAAAAAGCATTTATGCCAAATTAACGCCTTGGCAAACTGCCCAAGTGGCCCGCCATCCACAGCGCCCTTACACACTCGATTATGTGCAAGAAATCTTCACCGACTTCCACGAGTTGCATGGCGACCGGATGTACGCTGACGACTTGTCGATTGTTGGGGGCTTGGCGCGCTTTAATGGTTCGCCCTGCATGATAATTGGCCACCAAAAAGGGCGCGACACCAAAGAACGGGCTAAGCGCAATTTTGGTATGCCGCGCCCCGAAGGCTATCGCAAAGCTTTACGCCTAATGCGTTTAGCCGAAAAGTTTGGCTTGCCTGTGTTCACCTTTGTTGATACGCCGGGGGCCTACCCGGGCATTGGTGCCGAAGAACGGGGGCAGTCTGAAGCCATTGGCCATAACCTGTATGCCATGGCCGAGCTTAAAGTGCCCATTATTTCTACCATTATTGGCGAAGGTGGCTCGGGCGGCGCACTAGCCATTGCTGTCGGCGATGTTGTCATGATGCTGCAATATTCAACTTATGCAGTAATTTCGCCCGAAGGTTGTGCTTCTATTTTGTGGCGCAGTGCCGATAAGGCTGCTGCCGCAGCAGAAGCGCTGGCCATTACTGCCAATCGGCTTAACGACTTGGGTTTAATCGATAAGGTTATTGAAGAACCCATCGGTGGTGCCCACCGCGACCCCCGAGCAATGGCGCAGCATTTAGCGCGTGCGCTTACCGATGCTTGGCGGCAAGTTAGTGGCTTATCAACCGATAAACTTATCGAGCGACGGCTCGATCGATTGATGTCTTATGGACGCTACCAAGAGGCCAAATCTTAATCAGCCACAAATAAATAAACAAACGGCAACGCCATCCAGTCGGGCGGCGAATCGCACAAACCATCTTGCTAAGCTGCTTAATCCGCTTTTGCTCGATGCTATCGAAGCTTGTGTTCAGGGCCTGCCTAAGCTGCCAAGCCGCTTTGCACTAGGTTTAAGTGGCGGGCCAGATTCTGCAGTATTAGCCATTCATGCCCAGCACTGGGCTAAGCGTAAGGGGGTGGCTTTACATGCTTTCCATATTCATCATGGTTTGCAAGCGCCAGCCGATCGTTGGCAGGCGCAAAGCCACGACTTAGCCCGTCGATTACAAATTCCCTGCCATAGTATTCGGGTGCATGTCGATACCAAATCGGGGCGGGGCATTGAAGCGGCGGCGCGACAAGCACGCTACCGCGGCTTACAGTTACTAGCCGACCGCTTTGCCATTCCGCATGTTTTTCTGGCGCATCATCTAGACGACCAGGCTGAAACCGTTTTACTGCAATTGTTACGTGGCAGCGGCCCCGAGGGCTTGGCGGCCATGTCTAGCCAATCGCAACGCGGTGGTTGCGTTTTTTTACGTCCTTTTCTTGATATTGAGCGCACGATCTTGTTAGATTTTGTCCAGCAGTATCAGCAGTTAAGCGCTTGGCAGGCGGTTGATGACCCCAGCAACCGAGACGACCGCTATACGCGCAGCGC
>DATGSD010000003.1:0-4812 GCA_035302965.1 Burkholderiaceae bacterium
CATTCTTGCGGCAATAGTACGCATTAATTCAAGCGGGTCGCCGCTACGGTTACCTTCTTGCCAATCGCGTAATTGCTTAGCTAAATAACCGGCATGTTGGCCAGCAATACCCGGAAACACCGAGCCCACCCCACGGTTACCCGGCCCATGGCAATCGATACACGCCACAATTTGCCGATTCCAATCGCCGCGCGTGGCGAGTTTTTCGCCTAAAGCAAGTTGTTCATCGTTAGGCTCGGCCGATTCTGCCGGCGCTTTTGGTGGCAAACTTGCAAAATACGCCGACACATCGGCCACCTGCTGCTCATCAAGCATGGTGGCAAAGGGAAGCATCTCGGGGCTATTCCGCCGACCTTCTTTAAAGGCCTGCAATTGTTGCGCCAAATACGCCGCATCTAAACCAGCCAAACGCGGCCACGGGTTGCCCGCCCCCGCATCAAGACCATTCCCATCGGCCTGATGGCAAGCCACGCACAATGCCGCTGTTTCAGCCCCTTTTTTAATACGACCCTCGTCGGCCGGCTCAGCCGCCACCGTAAACGAAAAAGCCGTTGCAACACTTAAACACAAAGCCCACGCAACACGCCGAGCCGTTTTTAAAAAAATTACATTCATTGTCGCCAACCCCTTTTTGGACGGCACCAAACAGTTTCATTACTTGATGTTTTTTGACACAGTTTAATCATACATCTAAGAGCCCCCCGCTAAAGTCAAAAAAGGTTTTACAGAGGTACGTCGTTAATTTTTCATAAGCGAAAAAACGTAGCCATAACGTATAAAACCCAGACGTAAAAGCAGCGAAAACTACCAGGGACACCCCCATTGCGGGGTATTGTCAGCACCCTCGAAAAACCAGACGATAAGAATAAGGGCACAACAAGAAAAACGAGGCTCGACAAGCAAGAAACAGATTCACCAAAGGAAGAGCATTATGAAAGGCCATGCCGTGCCAACGGTTTTAGGGTTGTCTGGTAGTGTCTGGCAGCCAAGCAAAGCGCGCAGTTTAGTGGAACTTGCCGTCAAGCAAGTTGCCACGAAAACAGAAATTACCCACTCGATTGCCGATTTAAGCCAAATTGCTAACGAACCGCTTTCTTACTCGCGTGCACAGCTTGGCCCTCAAACCCGTCGTTTACTCGAAGCCATTGAGCAAGCCGATGCCTTAATTGTCGGCATGCCGGTCTTTCAGGGCAGCTACCCGGGTTTGTTTAAACATATTTTTGATCTGCTCGATCCAACTGCCTTAAATGACCGCCCAGTCTTGCTAACTGCCATCGGCGGTGGCACGCGCCACGCCTTGGCAATTGAGCATCAATTACGCCCTCTTTTTGGCTTTTTCGAAGCCAACACAATGCCAACAGCGGTGTATTTGTGTTCGAAAGATTTCGACGAGTCAGGCATTCAGGATGCTGCAACGGCCGCCCGCCTTGAAACAGCAACCAAACAACTCGCACTTTCGTTATCTAGCAACAAAACTCGATTAACTGCAACACAACAGCTTGCTTGTATCAAATAAATCGATTTATTAGGAGACAACTATGACAGCCGTGCAACTAAGCAGTAAAACCCACGAAACAACCGGCCAGGATATCGCATCTTTTCACGCACGTTTAGACGACATTTTGCCTCTCATCGAAGAAAAAGCCCAAGAAGCAGAAGAACTTGGCCGCATGACCGACGAGGTTGTAGCCGCCCTTCGTAAAGGGGGCTTTTACACCATGATGTTCCCACGCGAGGTCGGTGGTGCCGAACTAAATCCGGTCGAGTTTATTTCAATTTTAGAGCGAATTGCGTACGCTCACGGGTCTGCTGGCTGGTGCACCATGATTAGCACCGCCGAAGGGGTACCAATGTCGATCTACCTTGACCAAAAAGGCATCGACACTGTGTTTAAAAATGGCCCCGATATCACCATCGCTGGTAACGGTGTGCCACGCGGCTATGCGCGTCCTGTTGATGGCGGCTACTTAATCAAAGGGAATTGGGCCTATGGCAGTGCAATTTATCACGCCGAATGGATTCACTCGGGTTGCTTTGTTATGGACCCCGAAGGCAAGGAAATTCAACTAACCGAAAGTGGCGCCCCGCAAATTATCGTCGCTCATCATCCCGCCTCTACTATAAAACTCCTTGGAAACTGGGATGTTCTTGGACTGCGTGCAACGGGCAGCTTCGACTATACCTTGGCCAGTGACGACGAATTATTCGTGCCCGATTACATGACCTACAACTTTTATGACGACAGCGGACCTCGCCGCGGCAATGCGCAGGGTCATATTGGTTTAGTGGGCTATACAGCCTTATGTCATACCGCGTGGGCAATTGGGGCTGGCCGCCGCGTTTTAGACGAAATGGCCGAAGTCATCCGTCAACGGCAAGACCCATTTGGTAAATCGGCCGAAAGTGCCACTTTTAAGTTTCGCTATGCCCAAGCAGAAGCGAAATATCGCTCGGCTCGAGCTCTAGCTTACGAGAGCTGGCAAGCCATAACAAATCGGGCCGAGAAAAATGAGAAACCTACACTTGACGAAATGACCATGATTAAGTTGTCTTTGCGTCACATTCATGACGTCGTTTCTGAAGTCGGATTATTTAGCTATCGCGAAGCGCGAGGTGCTGGTCTTCATAAAACCAATTTACAACTTATTTTCCGCGACATTAATGCTAGTACCCAGCATATTTTGCTAGCTGACCAAATTGTTGAAGAATGCGGTCGTGGGCTACTAGGCCTAGCTGCAAACGATGCAAAGTGGTCTGTATTTGGCATCGATGGATAAGAACAACGTTCATTCAACAAACAACGCTTTGGATTTTAAAGGAGCGTCCACCATGACTGCACAATTCCAAGAAGAACATTATCAGGTTAACGGCACCCAAGTAGTTGCCTTAACTGCCGGCCAAGGGCCAGAAGTGGTTTTTTTACACGGCGCAGGCACTTTCCCTGGATTTGCTCCGGCTTTGCCTTGGGCTGAGAACCATAAGGTTATTATTCCGTACCATGTTCACTTCGGTAAATCAGGCTCAAGCGACACTATCCAAACAATAGACGACCATGTTTTGCACTACATGGACTTATTCGATCAGATGCAGCTTGAGAATTTCAGTTTAGCGGGCTTTTCAATGGGCGGCTGGATTGCCGCTGAATTCGCCATCCGTCAACCAAAGCGCGTGAAAAATCTTACTTTAGTTGCTCCGGCTGGCTTGGTAATTGCTGAAGTGAACCAACCTAATTTACTGGAGTTACAACCCGAAGAGATCCCAAGCTATTTAACACACGACCCTGCAGTAGCTCTTAGCTACTTTCCTCAAGAGCCTGATCCCAACTTTGATGCTCAGTTAGGGCGTGAAATGCAAGGTCTAGCCGCAACGTTAGCAGCCAATCCAAAAGGTAACCCACGTCTAAAAAACTGGTTACATCGAGCACGAATGCCAACGCTTTTAGTTTGGGGTGAAAACGATCGTTTGCTACCGATCACTTTAGCCGAGCACTGGCAACACTATCTTCCTAACGCACAACTAAGGCGGTTACCGAAAACGGGGCATTTGGTTCTCGAAGAGAGCCCAGATGCCAGCCGCTTAATCAAAGAATTTTTATAAAACGACACTTACTTCAGTATCAAAAGCGCAAAGCAAGCTACTTTGCGCACCCATCGAAAGGAGCTTTGTATGACTAGCGAAACCCTAGGTTTAACCCTCAACCAAGAAGGTGTAGATAACATTGCATGGAACGTTATGGGGCAAACTTACGTTCCAAAACAATTGACCGACCACAGCTTTGCTTGGCGCGCTACTTTTCCTGCCGGCACCTTCGTCCCATCGCACTCACACGACGAACAAGAAGAATATCTGTACGTTTTAGAAGGCACCCTAGATGTCGACTTAAATGGCAAAAAAACGCAAGGTAACGTTGGGGATCTTGTTCGTTTACCTCGTGGCATTCCACATGCCTTTTACAACAATACTGATCAAAATGTTGAGGCGCTTTTTTGGGTTGCGCCGTCAGCCGATTTATTTAACTTATTCATTAAGCTGGATAACCTGAGCGACCCAGAAGAAGTGGTAAAAATATCACGTGAACATGGTATTCATTTCGTTTAAGTCATCATCGGTAATCATAATAAAAACATGACTATTAAATAGCGCAATCAGCGACAATTGCAGGCTGTGGGGTTACAACAATAAAAAACACCCCCTAGCCTACTACTGGTAGTGCTGTACTTCATTAGAGCGACAACAACTCAATTAACTGCTCAAAAATGTAAAAACACGGGTTATTAAGCATTTACACCTTCAGGCAACCACCGTATAAAGGGTTAATAAAAACGATTCTCCTTCACAAAAGACTTGGTCTTAACTTTCGTTTTATCCCATGCCTATCAGCCGATCTGTTATCTCTGCTTCACACGCACCAAATAATTCGCAAGCGGCTCGTCAGCTAATCGATATCGCCGAAAGCGCCAGCCTACCAAGCATAGGCTACCAAATGCACCAAGCATTAACACAAGCGACTAAAGCCGATGCTATAGGTTTATATTTTCTGGAACCACAGCGGCTTTCCCTTCAATGGAGCTTAGGCGCACCCAATGGGTTTTTAGAATCGTGGTCCAGCGAATTAGGCGTTAAAGATCCTTTATTAATGGCTACCCTTCACGAAGGTAGGCCCCTTAGTGGCCACACACTTTATGATCGTGCAGCCTTAAGACGTATTTTAGGTACTTGGGGGTTTGCCAGTAATATGTGTGGGTTACTGCAAGTCAACCAAACACCCGCTGCCGTGGTATTTGCTGCCAGCCATTGCCCAACTACTTTCAC
>DATGSD010000004.1:0-2938 GCA_035302965.1 Burkholderiaceae bacterium
TAAAGACCCGCAATGGCCATTTCTTCGATTAGTACAGAACCCGCTGTTTTAGAACCGCGCGTAATCGTATCGGCCCCCACGGCCACAATTGATAACAACATATCGGCTAGGTTGCCGGCAATGGTAATTTCTTCAACGGCGTGCTGAATTTCGCCATTTTCGACCCAATAGCCAAAAGCGCCACGCGAATAATCGCCCGTAACATAATTAACCCCCTGTCCGATAAGCTCGGTAACTAAAAGACCAGTGCCCATTTTCTTTAACATGGCTTCGAAAGTGTCTGCCGGCGTGGTTTGCGTAGAAAGCAATTGTAAATTGTGCGATCCACCGGCATTTCCGGTTGTTGGCAAGCCTAATTTTCGGCCGGTGTAACTCGATAAAAAATAGCCTTCGAGTACCCCATCGCTGACAACGTTACGGGCTGCAGTTATCACCCCCTCTTCATCGAAAGGCGAACTACCCATCGCCCCGATAATGTGTGGATCTTCGGCTAGCGTTAAATGAGGAGCCATTACTAAGGTGTTGAGTCGATCTAATAAAAAACTGGCACGTCGGTAAAGTGCTCCGCCACTTGCGGCATGAACGAAGGCATTAAGCAAGCCAAGTGCTAAAGGCGCTTCGAATAGCACCGGAAAACGCCCGGTTTTAATACGCCGCGCCGATAAACGCGCAAGAGCTCTTTCGGCGGCGTAACGGCCAACAGCTTCTGGGTCTGCCAAACGGTTTGGATCGCGATTGGCGCTGTACCAATAGTCGCGCTGCATGTTTAAGCCACTACCCGCAATAGGGGCAACCGAAAACATATGACGTGAATACGGGTAACCGCCGACAAAGCCTTTGCTATTAGCCAGCACAAAATGGCCTTCTAGCGTACTAACAGTTGCGCCTTCGGAGTTGGTAATTTCGGGGCCTAGCGAGAAAGCCGCCGCCTCGGTTTGTAACGCTAAGTTGGTCGCTTCGTCAGGCGTAATCGACCACGGGGTATGTAAACCCAAAGAGGGATAAGAAAACGCTAGCGTGTCGGTATCAGGCAGCCCTGCCACAGGGTCTTCGGCCGTATACCGAGCAATATGCCAGGCAGCGTCAACCGCCTGCCGAATTGCCTCAGGCGAAAAATCGGATGTTGACGCCGACCCGCGGCGATGGCCAAAATACACCACAAGATCTAAAGAGCGGTCGCGATTTTGTTCTAAGGTTTCAAGATCGCCATCGCGCACGGTTACCGAAAAGCCCGCGCTTTCGGCCACTTCAGCGGCCGCATCGCTAGCTCCTAACGAACGGGCATAACTTAGGGCCAGCTCGGCAAGCTCTCGGAAACGCGCCTGATCGTCATTAATTGCTAACTGCATCAATACTTACCTATTTACCGGTACGCCACCTAAGAGGCGGCTATCATAGAGACAAACCAACATAATGGCTTAGCGCCTGCGGTCTAAAAACGGTGTTGAAACCGCTATTTTTACACAACCTTGCTTACTTTATATAAGTTATGACAACCACACTTTTAGAAACCCTAGAAATCGAAACTGCCGCCAACCCAACTCATGCCGTTATTTGGCTGCATGGCTTAGGTGCTGATGGCAACGACTTTGCACCCATAGTGCCCGAGCTTGGCTTAAAAGATACGCCCGCCGTGCGCTTTATTTTCCCGCACGCACCGGTTATGCCGGTTACCATTAATAACGGGATGTCTATGCGCGCTTGGTATGACATTGTCGATACCAATTTAGGTCGTCGCGAAGACGCCCAAGGTATTAAAGCATCGCAAAAGCGCGTAGAAGCACTTATTCAGAACGAAAATAGCCGCGGCATCGAAACCAAAAACATTGTACTAGCCGGGTTTTCGCAAGGCTGTGCCATGACGCTGCAAACTGGTTTGCGCTACCCTGAAAAACTGGCTGGTTTACTTTGCTTATCGGGCTACTTACCGTTACACGATTCGCTTGCCCAAGAGCGCAACCCGGCCAACAACGACACCCCTATTTTTATGGCTCATGGTACGCAAGACCCAGTCGTGCCGCTCGACCGTGCCGAAGCCTCGCGCCAAATCTTAACCGAGCTCGGCTACAACATTAACTGGCAAACCTACCCAATGCCGCACTCGGTTTGTGCACCCGAAGTTGCCGATATTGCTAAGTTTTTAAAGCAAGTATTAATCGCAAGCCCCAATAAGCCTTAAATTTGAAGCGGCTGGCAGCGTTACAAAAAGCTAGCGTCTTTGCTGTCGATGATGGCATTGCAATGGGCACGACCAAACGACGGCATCAGAAGTATTAAACGATTTAAACCGTTGCCCCAACTTCAGATGCCGATAAATCGAGTACGAGGTAACGCATTTCGGGGTCGCCAGATTCAGCCTGCTCAACAAAACCCTGGCCCTGCATCAGAGCCAGCATGGCGGTATTGCTTGGCAAAACATAGCCATCAAGATAGGTAAATTCTTGCCAGCGTGCCGCCTGAATTAAGCCACCTAACAACTGTTTGCCCAGGCCTTGCCGTTGCCAATCGTCACCAACAACTAAAGCAATCTCGGCACCACGGCTGTCGGCATTTCGTAAGTAATGGGCAAACCCAATAATTTGGTCGTGGTAATGGCCACGGTGCTCGGGGTTCGGAACCCGCATTGCCGCCACAATGGCTAATTCGCGGTCGTAGTCGATACGCGTGTAACGCGACAGCATTTGCGGGGTTAATTCGCGCAACATAGAAACAAAGCGCATATAGCGAGTTTCGGGTGACAGCCCACGAATAAATTGTTGCAAGGGCAGGGCATCTTCTGGCCGGATCGGGCGCATCACCCAATGACGGCCATCACGCAATTCGCGCGATTGCACAAGCTCACGCGGGTAAGGATGAATCGCCATATGCGGATAACCTGCCGATTCGGGCAAGGTTGCCGGCTGCTCAGAAAGGTTAACGACAACTTGCCCAGCCGTTA
>DATGSD010000005.1:0-3219 GCA_035302965.1 Burkholderiaceae bacterium
ACAAAACGCCGTGTTCTATTAATAGCGACCTTAGACACCAAAAAGGAAGAGGCGCTTTATTTGCGCCAAAAAATTGAAGCTGCTGGTTTAGAGGTTATCCATCTCGACCCAAGCATTCGACAAATCATCGAGGGCGGTGCCGAAATCGGCCCCGAGGCAGTTGCTGCAGCAGCCGATCACACCATCCAACAAGTTCGCGACCTTAACCACGAAGGTAAATGCCAAGAGGTGATGACCAAGGGTTCGGTTGCCTGCGCTTTAGCAACCCATAAAAAAACACCACTAAGTGGCATTATTGCTATTGGGGGTTCTATGGGTACAAGCTTGGGTACAGCTGTTATGCGCGCCTTCCCCTATGGCCTTCCTAAACTCATGATCTCCACCATGGCCTCGGGTTACACCAAAGGCTTTATTGGCAGTAAAGACTTAATCATGATGAACCCGGTTTGCGATATTGCGGGCATTAATCGTATTACCCAGGCCGTTTATCGAAATGGCGCTGCAGCTATCGCTGGCATGGCACTTAATTACGAAGCCATCCGCGACGACGGCAAGCCATTAGCGCTTATTTCTACACTCGGCACTACCGAAGCCGCTAGCCGAGGTATCCGCCAGCGGCTAGAAGACGAAGGCTTCGAGGTTATGGTTTTCCATACCCTTGGCACGGGTGGAATGGTTTTAGATGAAATCGCCGCCGAGCGTGACGTTGCTGTGGTTATCGACTTATCGTTAGTCGAAATTAACGACTATCTTAACGATGGCTTATGCAGTGCCGGGCCCGAGCGCGGTAAAGCAGCTATTGCCAAAGGCATCCCAACCATTTTTGTTCCTGGCAACATCGACTTCATGGTTGCCGGCCCCATCGATGACGCCAAAGCGCGCTTTCCGGGCAAGCGCTACCACATTCATAACGTCGCACTTACCGCCGTGCGCACCGAAGCGCCCGAATTGCGCCAATTGGCCGATCATATGGCCGGTATTATTAAAGAATCACCAACCCAAGGCAACGTGTCGTTTTTTGTACCGCTAGGCGGGTTTTCAGAGCACGACAGCCCACGCGGACATTTGCACGATCCCTCTTTGCCGCCGGTTTTTGCCAGCTACCTCAAAGAAAGCTTGCCCGAGCACGTTAACGTCGTCGAGCGCACCGAACACATTAACGACAAACCCTTTGCTGAAGCGGTGGCCGACCATGCCTTGCGTCTCTACCACGAAAAACGTGCTAATAAATCCTAATCTCAACTATGAAGCTTACTCACCACGACATCCAAGAAATTTTGCAGCTGCTCGATGCCTCGGGCTACGACACGCTCGACCTCGAAACCGATAATTTTCGACTTACGCTGCAGCGCACGGCCAATAAACAATGGGTGCGAGAAGAAACCCAGCTTGGCCAAGCGAAAACCGTTGGCCACCAAGCACCAATTCAGGCCAGCAGCCAAGCAGCACAAGCAGCCTTCGAGGCAGCAGAAACGCTTGCTGAAGGCCTGCTTGCTGTTCGCGCTCCCTTACCGGGCACGTTTTACCGCGCCCCCAAACCTGGCGCCGCGCCTTTTGTTAAAGAAGGCGATCGGGTAGACAGCAGCCAGGTGGTTGGCATTATCGAAACCATGAAGCTCATGAACTCGGTCTATGCCGATCAAGCGGGTGTCATCAAAGAAATACGCATCCCCAATGGCCAAGCCGTTGAGCAAGGCACGATACTGCTAACGCTCGAACCGGAGGAGGCATGATAAAACGCCTGCTAATTGCCAACCGTGGTGAAATCGCCCGCCGCATTATCGAAAGCTGCAATCGACTTGGCATAGAAACCGTTTTGGCTGTTTCTGAAGCCGATCAAAACACGATGCCGGCCCAACTGGCCGATTATGTTATTTGCATCGGCCCCGCCCCATCGGCAGCTAGTTATTTAAATGTCGATGCCATTGTTAACGCAGCGCTAGAAACCGGTGCTCAAGCCATCCACCCTGGCTATGGCTTTTTGGCCGAAAACGCCCAACTTTCGCAGCGCTGCCACGAAGAAGGCCTTATTTTTATCGGGCCAACACCCGGCCAACTTGACGCCGTGGGCGATAAGTTAAAAGCGCGCGAAACGGCCGTTGCTGCCGGCCTGCCAGTCATCCCGGGTGGCCCAGCCGAAACGCTTGCAGAAGCGCAAGCGTTGGCTAAAAAAATTGCTTACCCTTTATTAGTTAAAGCCGTCAGCGGCGGTGGTGGCCGCGGGATGAAACATCTCGAAGAGCCCAGCCAGCTTGAAAGCACACTAGAAATCGCCATGAGTGAAGCGCAAGCGGCCTTTGGCGACCCGCGCATTTATCTCGAGCACTATGTGGCTTCTGGCCGTCATATCGAGGTGCAAATTTTAGGTGACGGCAACAACGTCATCCATTTTGGTGACCGCGACTGTTCCATCCAACGACGCTACCAAAAACTACTCGAAGAAGCCCCAGCCCCTCACTTAAATAGTGCTCTGCGCCAGCAAATGCACGAGGCCGCCGTGGCCTTTGCTAAGCATCTTAATTACCGCGGCTTAGGCACGGTTGAATTGCTTGTCGACATACAAAAAAACACCTTTTATTTTTTAGAAATGAATGCACGCATTCAGGTAGAACACCCCGTTACCGAGGCGCTTTGTGGGGTTGATCTGGTTGCCGAACAAATTGCGGTCGCACAAGGCCAAGCCTTAAGGCTTAAGCAAAGCGATGTGCAACTACAAGGCCATGCCATCGAATGCCGTATTAATGCCGAAAATTGGCACGACAACTTTCGCCCCTGCCCAGGTGTGGTCGAACGAGCACAGTTCCCAATCGGCCCCGGCATCCGAGTTGACACCCACATTCAATCAGGCACAAGCATTACCCCTTATTACGATTCTTTGCTGGCTAAACTGATTGTTCACGGTGACAGCCGCGCTCAAGCGATTAAACGCTTACGCAAAGCCCTTAAAACACTCAATATCCAAGGGGTCGACACCACGGCTAGCCTGCACTTGGCGTTTATGGATGATCCCGAATTCAATGAAGGTGGGTTCGACACCGGCTTTTTCTTACGCTTTCTTGAACGCCAACAGCAAAGCAAACAAAGCCCTTTGAAGGAGCCAAGCTAATGGCAACAATTAAATTAATTGATGTCTCGATGCGCGATGGCAACCAAAGCCTATGGGGCGCAACCGGCATGACCACGCAGCAAATCGAGCAAATCGCCCCCATACTCGATCGA
>DATGSD010000006.1:0-8685 GCA_035302965.1 Burkholderiaceae bacterium
ACCGATAAAAAACAAGAAATCGTCGGTTGGCGAGGCCGAGCCGAGCTTTTGCTCGAGTCGTCCGATTTTGAAGCCGTCTCGCAATTAGCGGCCCAACTCGCCGATCGGATGTCTATTGCTCGTCTAGCCTTTTCCTTATCGCCCCAACAACGAGCCAAATACGAGGCCGATTTGCTCGAAAAGGCCGTAGCCGAATTTCGCGATCGAGCCAAAGCCTTAAGCCAAGCCTTGGGTTATCCTGATTACACCATTCGGCAAATACAGCTTAACCAAGCCCAAATGGCCTATCAGCCGCCAACCTCACGTTTGATGGCAGCGGCCGTGGCTGAAGCTGCCGCCGTTCCGCTCGAAGCCGGTACCGAGACGGTGTCCGTCTCTATAACGGGCTCAATTTATTTGCTCGCCAATACAAAAACGCGCCAATAATAATCATGGGTATCGATAGCCATTGGCCCATCGACAGCCCGCCTAGTAATAAGCCTAAGAAGGCATCGGGTTCGCGAGTAAATTCGACACCAAAACGGAAAACCCCATAGGTCATTAAAAAAAGTCCACTTATTTGGCCTGTGGGGCGCGGCTTTGCAGCAAACCACCACAAAATAATAAATAGCGCAAAGCCTTCTAAACCCATTTCGTAAAGTTGCGAGGGGTGGCGGCTTAGCGAATCGACATGCGGAAACACCATGGCCCAGGGCAGGTCGCTTGGGCGACCCCACAGTTCACCATTAATAAAGTTGCCCATACGCCCCGCGGCCAAACCCAAAGGGATAAGCGGCGCAATAAAATCGCCTACTTGCAATAAAGAGCGATTAATTCGGCGCCCATATAGCCAAAACGCTACCAAGACGCCGACTAGCCCACCATGAAACGACATCCCGCCTTGCCATAAATACAAGATTTGCAAGGGGTGTTGGCTGTACCAAGCAAATTGATAAAACAAGGCATAGCCCAAACGTCCGCCAATTACCACGCCCAAAACGCTGTAAAAAATAAGGTCTTCGAGGTTTTTACGACTAAAGTCGGTTTTGTTGTGACGAATGCGCCAGTTGCCCAATACCCACACCAAGGCAAAACCCAACAAATACATAAGCCCGTACCAATGCACAGCTAACGGGCCAATCTCAATGGCTATGGGGTCAAATTGCGGGTGTTGCAGCATAATAGAGGTACCTAGTGAAGAAATACAGACGATGATAACGCGGCTTGGAAGCGTTTGCTGAAACGATAGCGCCGCCTATGCTTTACCTTGGCTGTTTATATGGTTAGTTGTTAACGATCGCTATTGATGGCGATTCTTGGTCTTGCGATGGTTGTTAAGCATTTGCTAGGCTCAGAGCATTTGGCGGCTGTTGAACGTTTGGTCACCCTCGCACGCTTGCGGCGGTAGTAACCATTTTGACAGGCTGACGCGGCAACTCTTCTTCTAGATTACGCCTGTCTAAATATTGCTTGTTTTGTATCCATGCATATCGTGTTACTTCACAAACCACATAACGCTTAACTGTTTATTAGTTCGATAATTTGGCTGCCATGACACCCTCACATTTCACCCAAGGTTTAGGTAAAGTTCATTTTCGACGACTACATAAGCGTTGCTTGCCGAGTTTGGCCGGTTTTTTCATTATGTTGGTTTGGGCTGGCTCAAATTTGGCGTGGGCCGATGACAGTGCTCTCAACCCCGAGAACGGCGCTCGTCTAGCAGCAAAAAATCGTTGCATCAGCTGTCATCACGAGCAGCGTAAAGTCGTGGGGCCGGCTTTCGTTGCCATTACGCAACGTTTCGCCAACCAAGCCCAAGCCCAAAGCTACTTGGTAAAAAGCATTTTAGAGGGCAGCCAAGGGCGTTGGGGCCCCATACCAATGCCGCGTCAAACCCATGTGTCTGACGCTGATGCCAACGCTTTAGCAGCTTGGATATTATCTTTAAAAGCGTCCAAGTAAGCCATATTTTGCGCTAATCGTCGCTTAAGTTTGTGCAACCTTGCTTTACTTGTCTGCTGTTGTGTCTATCTGCCCTCAG
Source organism: Burkholderiaceae bacterium (assembly GCA_035302965.1). Classification (GTDB taxonomy): domain Bacteria; phylum Pseudomonadota; class Gammaproteobacteria; order Burkholderiales; family Burkholderiaceae_B; genus DATGSD01. The sequence goes on from DATGSD010000006.1 coordinate 2,021, forward strand.
CCGCTCATAATTTTGCTCCATAGCATATATGCGCGCGTTTAATCACTTTTAATCGCATATAACATCAAGTTCGAATGCGTTGTGAGAGTTTAACGACGTAGCAGTTCAGTGTGCAATAAGTAGGTACTTAAAGGCACCAGCGTGTGCATTGCAATAGTGAGTAAACTGATGACTAGCCCACTAGCGTGACCGCGCTATTCACCTCGCCCTGAGCGGCGGGGTTTTCTGCGCAAGCCGATACGATAACGGCCGTGCTTTGACGGTTGCCCTAGAGCATCTTGCGAGGCACAATGGCCTCTACGTGGCATTGCTTAGTTTTTAATGCTCGATTTAAGGAGCTTTTTATGTCTACCGACACCTCCTACGAAACAGCAATTTTCGGCGGGGGATGTTTTTGGTGTCTCGAGCCTGTTTTTGCCGATTTAGCCGGTGTACAAAAAGTTACCCCAGGCTATATGGGCGGCCACATCGAAAACCCCAGTTATTTACAAGTTTGTCAGCAAGAATCCGGTCATATCGAGGTTGTGCAAGTATTGTTTAACCCCGAAGTTATCAGCTACGATGTTTTGCTCGACGTGTTTTTTGCTGTTCACGACCCCACCACGCTAAATCGCCAAGGGGCCGATATTGGCCCGCAATATGCTTCAGCGGTGTTTTATTTGTCGTCTACTCAGCAAGCGTTTGCCAAACAAAAAATTCGCGACCTCGAAACCGAACTTAAAAAGCCAGTTGTTACGCGCTTAATCGACGGCACGGCGCACACCTTTTGGCCCGCCGAAGACGAACACCACAATTACTACCATCGCAACCCCTCTCAGGGCTATTGCCAGGTAGTAATTCGCCCAAAGTACGAAGGTTTTAAAAAGCAGTTTGCTAGTTATTTGGGGCAGGCTATTCGTTAATTGCTGCCATACTTTCGGGTGGGCTTAAAACCACGCCTTTTTTAACCACGCCAACACAGGGGTTGGCGCCCATGGCATAGCTTAAGTCGGCAGGCCTATCGATGGCCCAAAGTGCTAAATCGGCTTGCAAGCCAACCGCCAAGCGCCCAAGCTTGTGGCTTAAACCCAAAGCTTTAGCGGCGTTTCTGGTGGTGCCAGCCAAAGCTTCTTCAGGCGTTAAGTCAAATAACGTACACGCCATATTCATGGCTAGTAATAGCGAGGTAAGAGGCGATGTGCCCGGGTTGCAATCGGTAGAAACAGCCAACGCAACCTTGGCGTCGCGCAAAGCTTGCACGGGTGGGCGCTTGGTATCTTGCAAAAAGTAGTAAGCCCCCGGTAATAAAACGGCAACCGTGCCCGCTTTTGCCATGGCCTCAATGCTGTGGCTTGATAAGTGCTCGAGGTGGTCGGCCGATAAGCCGTCGTACTCGGCTACCAAGGCCGCACCCCCTTGGTCGGAAAGCTGTTCGGCATGAAGCTTAACCGGCAAGCCCAAGGCCTTAGCCGCATCAAATAAGCGTTTTGTTTGGGCGTGGGTAAAACCGATGGTTTCACAAAATGCATCAACGGCATCGACTAAACCGGCTTCTGCTAATTTGGGCAAATCGTGCTGGCTAATCGCATCGATGTACTCGTCGGCACTACCCGAGTAATTGGGTGGTAGGGCATGTGCCCCTAAATAAGTTGTGCGTACATCGATGCCGGTGCGCTGCCCAATGGCACGTGCTACTTCTAACATGCGCTTTTCGCTAGCAAAATCGAGCCCATAGCCCGATTTGATTTCAAGCGTTGTGACGCCTTCTCGTATTAAACGCCAAACGCGTGGCAAACTTGTCGTTAATAGCTCGTCAAAACTGGCTTGGCGGGTACTCCGCACGGTTGAGGCAATGCCGCCACCATCGCGAGCAATTTCTTCGTAGCTGACACCTTGCAAGCGTGCTTCCCACTCGTTGCTGCGGTTTCCCGCATAAACAATGTGGGTGTGGCAATCGATTAATCCGGGCGTCATCCAGCAGCCCTTGCCGTCGTAGTGCTGTTTAGCTTGATGCTTGTTTGGCAGGCTGTTTTCAGGCCCCAGCCACGCAATTTTGCCGTTATGCACGGCCAAAGCGGCGTTCTGAGTACTGTCGTAACCACCCGTTGATGCTAGCGTTGCTAGATGAATATTCGTCCAAAGGGCGTCCCATTTAGGGGTATCAGTCATGATGATCTCCGGCCGACACTTAAACTGGCGTATTAGGCCACCAAGCATCGACGATTTTTGCCACCAAACGTGCGGCAACCCGGGCGGTACGTTGGTCGATGTCGTAATCGGGGTTAAGTTCGGCGATGTCGGCAAGCCGCAGTTTTTGGCTTCGCGAAACCGAATCGACTAATGCTTCTATGATGGCTAAATCGACCCCACGAGCTGCCGGGGCACTAACGCCGGGGGCTACCGCAGCCGGCAAAACGTCGAGGCAAATAGTGAAATAAATATGGTCAACGGCATCGATAAACGCTTGTACCTGAGCCAGTGTCGAGGCGATAGGGGCGCGTGCCAATTCTTCGTCGAGGCACCAGTGCACCCCAAGTGTTTTAGCGCGTTCGAACAAGGCCGGCGTGTTAGAAAAGCGGCTGATGCCTAAACAATAGTAATGAAATGGCCAGCCGCGCTGGTGGCAGTTTTCCGCAATTTGCCGAAAAGGTGTGCCCGAGCTTGGGCGCGAATCGTGGCGCAAATCGAAATGGGCATCGAGGTTAATGATGCCAATGCGTGGCGTGTGCGTGGTTTGGCTTTCTGCCAAAAACTGAGCCAAGCCTTCGAACGATGCCAAGGCAATTTCATGGCCGCCGCCCAAACTAATGGGGCTAAGGCCTTGCGCCAGTAATTGGGCTAAGTGAGTAGCTAATTCGTCTTGTGCGCGCTCTAAGCCATCGTGATCGTTGCGAGTTTGTGGGGCAATATCACCCGTTTCGAACAGGGCTTCACACGCAAGCACAGGTAAATTGGCTAGCTGGCGCCGCAGGGCTTGAGGCCCTTTGTGCGCACCCGGCCGGCCTTGGTTGCGCACAACCCCCGCATCGCAAGCAAAGCCGGTAAAAGCCACACCCTTTTGGCTAGTCGCGCGAAGCGGTTGTATGATTTCGTGCCAGCGACGGCCGCCATGCCCTTCAGATGGGTCAGAGCGGCCGCGCCAAAGCGCTAGGGTTTCGGTAAGGTCGGTCATTTTCGTGTCAACTAATCATGGGTAGGTGTAGCCCAAAGCGCTTTGCGCAATCGATGGCTTCTTGGTAACCGGCATCGGCATGACGCATCACGCCCGAACCACAGTCGTTAACCAACACACGAGCAAGGCGTTTTTCGGCCGCCTCGCTACCATCAGCCACAATCACCATGCCCGCATGTTGCGAATACCCCATGCCGACACCACCGCCATGGTGGAAAGACACCCAGCTAGCGCCGCCCGCTGTATTGAGCAAAGCATTTAATAAAGCCCAATCGGATATTGCGTCGGAACCATCGCGCATGGCTTCGGTTTCACGGTTGGGGCTGGCTACTGACCCCGTGTCTAAATGGTCGCGACCAATAACAATAGGGGCCTTTAACTCGCCATTTTTGACCATTTCATTAAAGGCTAAACCCGCAATATGGCGCTCGCCCAAGCCTAGCCAGCAAATTCGGGCTGGCAAGCCCTGAAACGCGATCCGCTCAGCGGCCATATCGAGCCAGCGTTGCACGGATGCGTTTTCTGGGAAAAGCTCTTTGATTTTGGCGTCGGTTTTGTAAATATCTTCTGGGTCTCCGGAAAGTGCCACCCAACGAAATGGGCCTTTGCCCTGACAAAATAAGGGGCGAATATAAGCCGGAACAAAACCTGGGAAGTCGAAGGCATTTTTAATACCGGCATCAAACGCAACCTGACGAATGTTATTGCCATAATCGACAACTGGTAGGCCCATGGTTTGAAAATCGAGCATGGCTTGCACATGCTTAGCGCAAGAGGCGCTGGCAGCCTGGCTTAAGGCCGTATGCTGAGAAGCGTCGTTACGTGCCGCCTCCCATTGCTCGACAGTCCAGTTACTGGGCAAATAGCCATTAATTAAATCGTGGGCCGATGTTTGGTCGGTGACTAAATCGGGTTTGGGGCCGCCATTTTTTGCGCGTCGAACAAGCTCGGGCAAAATATCGGCGGCATTGCCCAACAAAGCGATGGAAACGGCTTCTTTACGTTCGCAATGTGTTTTTATTAACTGCAAGGCTTCGTCGAGGTCTTTGGCTTGTTTATCGACATAGCGAGTGCGCAGGCGAAAGTCGATGCGGCTTTGTTGGCATTCTATGGTTAAGGACGAGGCACCAGCCAAAGTAGCGGCTAAGGGCTGTGCGCCACCCATGCCACCCAAACCGGCCGTTAAAATCCAGCGCCCGGCCCAGCTACCGCCGTAGTGTTGTCGTGCTGCTTCGGCAAAGGTTTCATAAGTGCCTTGCACAATCCCTTGGCTGCCAATGTATATCCAACTGCCGGCCGTCATTTGGCCAAACATAAACAAGCCCTTACGATCGAGCTCGTTAAAGGTTTCCCAATTAGCCCAATGGGGGACGAGGTTAGAGTTCGCGAGTAACACGCGGGGGGCATCGACATGGGTTTTAAAAACGCCTACCGGCTTACCCGATTGAATGAGCAGCGACTCGTCATCGTTTAATTGTTTTAATTCTGTCAAAATTTGGTCGAAGCAGACCCAATCGCGTGCCGCCCGTCCAATACCGCCATACACAACTAGGCGTTGCGGGTCTTCGGCAACCTCGGCATCGAGGTTGTTTTGGATCATGCGGTAGGCGGCTTCAGTAACCCAGTTTTTACAGTTGAGGGTAGAACCGCGCGGGGCGCGAATGTGGCGCTCGGGGTCGTAGCGCAAGCTGGTGTAAGAAGAAGAGGAGTTGGTGCTAGTCATAAGTATCGTCCTTTTTAATGCCAGGCAATAATTGGGCGTTTACGGCGTAGAACCGCCTGGCGTGTGCCTTATTGCATGCCTAAATAAGCAGCAACCAAATTAGGGTCGTTACGAGCTTGTTCGGCCGAACCACGCCAAACCGTGCGGCCGGATTCGAGCACGCAAACTTGATCGGCAACCGATAAAGCGCGGTCGGTGCTTTGTTCGACCAATAAAATTGTCATGCCGTTGTCGCGTAACGTTTCGAGAGCGGCATAGCAAAGATCAATAATTTTTGGCATCAGGCCCAGCGACAGCTCGTCAATAAGTAAAAGCTTGGGGCGTGTCATTAGTGCGCGACCAATGGCCAGCATTTGTTGTTCACCACCCGACAAATTGCCGGCCAGCGAATTTAAACGCTCGCCCAAGCGTGGGAACAACTCGATTACGTAATCGCGATCGTGCGGAAAGTTGCGTGCCGGATGGATAAGCCCACCCACCCGTAGGTTGTCTTCAACGGTAAGGTCTTTAAATAAACGTCTTCCTTCGGGCGAAATAGCCAAACCTAAGCGCACGCGATTTTCAGGGGGTTGTTGGCCAATGTCGTTGCCATCAAAGAGAATGCGCCCGCCTTGCTGCTTAACATGGCCGGCAATACACATTAAGGTTGACGACTTGCCAGCACCATTAGCGCCTAATAAGGCAGTAATCGTTTTTGGCGCAAGCTGCAACGAAAGCGCGTGTACAGCCTCGAATGTGCCATAACCGCAACTAAGTTCATCGAGTTCAAGCATGGCCAGCCTCTGTAGATTCATGGTTAGCAGGTGTGCCCAGGTAAGCGGCTCGAACATTGGCACGGCTCATCACCTCTTGGGGTTCGCCCTCGCCAATATGTCGGCCGTTATCTAAAACGACCAAGCGTTGGCAAATACGCATCACTTCGCGCAAATTGTGCTCAATTAAAATAATGGTGGCCCCTTGCTGATTAAGCTCGGCAATGGTGTTGGCCAAGGTAGTGGCTTCGCGAGAGTTCAGCCCAGCAAGGGGCTCGTCTAAAAGTAATAGGCGCGGCGACAGGGCAAGCGCCCGTGCAACTTCCATGCGCTTCAACACGCCTAAGGGCTGTATGCCAGGCATTTGTTTTGCGTAGTCGGCAATGCCGACGCGCTCGAGCATTTTTAGGGCAATTTGGCGTTCGTGTTCAGAACTCGTGTGCAGCAAAGCTTTCATGGGCCAACGGGTATGAGACAAGCCGGCAGCTAACGCCACATTGTCGAGCAAATTAATTTCGCGAAAAGGGCGGACTAATTGTTGCGACAAGCCCAAGCCTTTGCGAATGCGCTGATGGATGGGCAAACCATTTAAGCTTTCGCCATCGAGCCAAATTTGGCCGGCATTGGGCCGAACAACACCGGTAATGGCCCGAATAAACGTGGTTTTACCAGCGCCGTTTGGCCCAATAAGCCCTAATAGCTCGCCCGGATAAACTTGCAAAGAAACATCGTCGACCGCTTTTAAGCCACCAAAGCGCACAGTAATATTGCTGGCTTTTAATAAGGCTGCTTTGTTGGTGCTCATACATGATCTCCGTCAAGGGGGCGATGCTGCACACGGCTTAAGCCATAGCGAATAATGCCAGCAACCCCATTTGGCGAAAAACGCATCATAAAAAAGAGCACGCCACCATAAACCAATAGCTTGTAGTCGCCAATTACCTGAAACCAAGCCGGCAAAGCCGATAACAGTGCGGCACCAAAAATAACCCCGGGCACTGAACCAATACCGCCAAATACCACCATCGATAAAACGGTG
>DATGSD010000007.1:0-2487 GCA_035302965.1 Burkholderiaceae bacterium
ACGTGGCGGCGGGTGCGTTTTGCGTCGAATATTGATGGCCATTCTTTAGCCGGTGCCATGGCTGGCCTAGACCCAAAAGAAACCTTAATTGTAATTGCTTCAAAATCGTTTACCACGGCCGAAACCCTACAAAATGCCGAGCAAGCACGCCAGTGGCTGCTTGCCGCCGGCATTAACGACATTGGCCAACATGTGGCGGCTATTACCTCACGCCCCGATTTGGCCCAGCAATGGGGTGTTGCGCCCTCGCATATTTTTACGATGTGGGATTGGGTGGGCGGTCGTTTCTCGCTGTGGTCGTCGGTTTCCTTAACCACAGGTTTGGCCGTTAGCGTCGATGTTGTTGCTGGCATGCAAGCTGGCGCAGCCGCTATGGATGCCCATTTTGCTAGCGCCCCCTTGGCAAAAAATGCGCCGGTGGCAATGGCACTGGCGGGCATTGTTAACCGCAGTGTTTTAAATTATGGCTCGCTAAACATTGCGCCCTACGATGCGCGGCTGGGCAACCTGGTACCTTATTTGCAGCAACTAGAAATGGAATCGCTAGGGAAGTCGGTAGACACCGACGGCAACCCAGTAGCCGTGCCTACTGGCCCGGTGGTGTGGGGCATGCCGGGCACCGACGGCCAGCACACGTTTTTTCAGTGGTTGCACCAAGGCAGTGACGGCGCACCCGTAGACTTTATCGTGTGCCAAACCGCCGACCACACTTGGGCCGACCACCACCGTTTACTGCTGGCCAACTGCTTGGCGCAACGCGAGGCCTTAATGACTGGCAAAAGCTACGAAGAGGCCCTAGACGAATGCCGTCGAAGCGGTCTGGAGGCCGACCAGGCCCAATGGCTTGCCAAACACCGCGTCCACCCCGGCGGGCGCCCCACCAGTTTAATTGTCTTGCCACGGCTATCGCCCTACACCCTAGGCGCCCTTTTAGCCTTGTACGAACACAAAGTCTTTGTGCAGGGGGTTATCTGGGGCATCAACCCCTTCGACCAATGGGGCGTTGAATACGGCAAAGTGCTGGCCGACGGCATTAACCAAGAACTGCGCGACGGCAAACCAACAAAAAACCACGATGCCTCGACGGCGTATTGGTTAGAGCAGTTTGTGAAAGGGTCTTAAAGTGGGGCCAGGCGTTGGCCCCTACCCTAGCAAGTTAGCGGTTGTAGCGCCACGGTAGCACCCAACGCTCGATTTCTTTCAGAATGGCCGTGCTAATTAAGCCGATTAAGGTAATTAAAATAATGCCCACAAACATCTCTTCGATGCGCATTACCTCGAACGACGTCCAAATTAAGTAGCCAATGCCCGCACGAGCCGCAACAAATTCAGCTGCCACAATAAGAATTAAGGCCACGCCAATAGCCAAGCGCAGGCCAACAAAAATTGATGGTAGGGCACCAGGAACAATTACCCGAAAAAATAGCTTGGCGCGCGAGGCACGGTAGTTTTTAGCCACATCGAAGTAAATTTTATTAATAGACATTACCCCAGCCATGGTGTTAATTAAGACAATAAAGACCACAGCAAAGGCAATAACGAAAATTTTTGAAGCTTCGCCCAAGCCAAAAAACACCATAATTAATGGCAGCAAAGAAATTTTTGGGATGGGATAAATGGCCGAAACCATAGGGTCGAGTGCGGCGCGCAGCCAGCGCGATAGCCCCATTAACACCCCTAAAATAATGCCAATTATCGAGCCAATTACAAAGCCCGAGCCAATACGAATAAAGCTGGCCTCGAGGTGCATGCGCAAAGAACCATCCATCGCCATGTAGTAGGCGGTTTCGCCAATGCTTATTGGCGTTGGCACAAAGCGCTGGTCGATAGCACCAAACGTGCCAAGCAGCTGCCACACAAGCAAAATTAATATGGGTGAAACAACACCAACAATGCGCTCTTGGGCGCGGTGGCTAATTTTTGGTGGGCGATCTTTCTTCATTATAAAACCCTTGTTGCTTGTGCTTGACGGATGTCGGCTTCTAACATGGCCCAGATGTGATGAGACAATTCGGCATGTTCTGGTTCAGACTGAATGTCAAAAATATCGCGTGGCCTTGGGAAGGGCACATCGATAATTTCGGCAATATGGCCGGGAGCGCTGCCCATAACGGCGATGCGATCGCCTAAAAATAAGGCTTCGTCAATGCTGTGGGTGATGTAAACCACGCTTTTTTTATTCTCTTCCCAAATTTGTACCAATTCGCGTTGCAGCATAATTTTGTTTTGTGCATCAAGCGCCGCAAACGGTTCATCCATTAGCAAAACTTCGGGGTTATTGACGAAAGCGCGCACCAAACTTACCCGCTGTCGCATCCCACCCGACAACTGGCTCGGATAAAAGCGCTCGAATGCGCCCAAGCCTACTTTTTGCAAAAACGCTCGGACCCGCTCGTTACGTTCTTTTGCTGGCACATTGGCCATTTCTAAGCCAAAACCACCGTTTTCTAAGACGGTCATCCAGGGAAACAAGGCGTGTTCTTGAAA
>DATGSD010000008.1:0-2035 GCA_035302965.1 Burkholderiaceae bacterium
AATATCGACAAACGTTTTTTAATTGAATTGAGGCACGCATATGAGTCATTAGCGCGCTCCTAAAAGGCCTTGAGGACGCACTCTTAATACAAAAAGTAAAAACACGCCGTAAACAATCATGCGCCACTCGGCAAGCGGCCGAAGCAATTCGGGCAGCAAAGTTAGGACAAATCCGGCCAACGCCGCACCCGTGATATTACCCAACCCCCCTAGCACTGCCATCGTCAAAATTAACAGGGAGGCAGCAATATTGAAACTATCGGGGCTGATCACATTTTGCACGTAAGCAAATAAGCCGCCCGCGGCACCAGCAGCGGCACCAGATACCGCAAAAGCTAGTAATAAATAGCGCCGCACCGGGATGCCTGCCGAGTGCGCCGCCAGTTTATCTTCGCGAATCCCACGCCAAACACGTCCTAAGTCTGAATCTTGTAAGCGCTGCATCAAAAATAACGCAAGCGCTACAACCACAGCAGCAAACCCGTATTTCTGTTGCACCGTTGCTAAACGCCAACCGCCGAACCACTCAAATTGCGGGGCCGGTATATTTAAAAAACCCATGGGTCCGCGCGTAACTGATAACCAGGTCATAAAAACTAAAAACCCAATTTGCCCAATTGCCAGAGTTCCTAAAGCGGCTGTGTGACCACTTAAACGGTACAGGGGTAAAGCCGTAATTACAGACACAACAGCTGTTAGCAAAACCGCCGCAGGAAAGGCCCATTCGGTTGGCCAGCCGTAGGTATGCCCCAAAACGGCGATGCTATAAGCGCCTAAACCGTAATAGGCCGCATGCCCTAAAGCTAAAACGCCAAGCGTGCCCGAAATTAACGTTACGCTAGCCGCCAACAAGGCAAAAATCATGCCATAGAGCACGGCCTGCAAAAGATATGTGCTTGAAATCAGCAAGGGTAAGAGTAATAACCCAAAACCTATTATTAAAAACCCCCAGCTAGGGAGCTCAATGACCCGATGCGCCGCTCGTTGGCTGGATGCGGATGCTAATAAACTTGTTGTAGGCATACTCCCGGAAGCAGCACTGCTGCCACCTAGGGCTGTTAGACGACCATCACCTAACAAGCCTTGCGGGCGAAATAATAAGAACACCAACAACAAAGAAAATGCGATCAAGTCGCGATAGCCTTCACCGATATACGCACTAGCGAGTGTTTCGACAATACCAAGTAACATACCGCCTAATACAGCACCTGGAATACTTGTTAAGCCACCAAGCAAAGCCGCCGAAAACCCTTTAAGAGCAAATGGCATCCCCATCTGGGGGAAGACACTTTTAAAATACAGCGCCACCAAGATGCCACTAATCGCACCTAACGTGCCCGCTAAGCCAAAGGCGAATTTACGTACCGTAGCGGTCCGCACACCTAACTGTGCTGCAGCATCACGATCTTGGGCTGTTGCTCGGATTGTTCGGCCTGTCCACGAATGGTTTAAAAACCACGTCAACGCAATAGCAACGGCAGCGCCGAAGCAAAAAATCACAATGTCTGTACTCGTTAAATAAGCACTACCCAGAAAAAAGGTAACCTCACCAAACGGCATTGGAAAGGCCTGCCCCTCAGGCGACCAGATAATTTCTGCTAGTTGGTCAACAATAATGGCTATCGCCAAGGTCGAGAGAACCGGCGCGATATAGGGCCCATTTTCGAGTGGACGCAACGCTAAGTCCTCGAGCAAAACCCCCAATAAAGTAACAAGCCCAATAGAAACGAGCGCAGCCAACGGCAATGGCCAACCAAACCAAACGACCCCACTAAAAGCGAAGAAGGCCCCCAACATGAATAGGGCCCCTTGTGCGAAATTAATTAAATTGGAAACGCCAAACACTAAGCTAAAGCCCAGTGCAATGAGAGCATAAACTTGACCAATGGCCAGGCCATTTACGACCTGGCTAAAAAACAATTCGATCATAGAGTGAAACATCAAAAGGCCATATCAAAAGGCCATATAAGCCAACTATTTATGGGCAATTAATTGTCAGTAAATAGTTCAAAGCGGCCATCACGAACCGTGATAA
>DATGSD010000009.1:0-7698 GCA_035302965.1 Burkholderiaceae bacterium
CCGGCCGCGCCAAAGGCAGTGCGACCCGCCAAAAGACGCCACGCGCCGACAAACCCAAGGTGCGCCCGGCTTCGAGCAAACTGGCGGCTTGGGTGGCAAACATAACGCGCGTGCTTAAATACACATAGGGGTAAAGCACAAACCCCAATAAAACAACGGCGCCCCATAACGAGCGGATATCGGGCAAACGAAACTGCCGTGGGCTGCTATAACCCAGCAAATCGCGAATAAAGCCCTGAACCGGCCCGATGGGGTGTAATAAATCGAGATAGGCAAAAGCCACAATATAGGTGGGTACGGCTAACGGCAGTAATAAGGCCCAAGCCAAAATATTGCGGGTAGGAAAGCGAAACGCCGTAATTAACCAAGCGGCGCCCGTGCCTAGGCAGCCCACCAAAATACCAACGCCCAGCAACAGCACTGCCGTGTTGCGCATGGCGACAGGCAAAACAAAGCTGCCCAAATGCAGCCAATGATCAAGCGACCCCTGAGCGGCCAGCCATAGCAAAGCGGCCACTGGGGCAACCACCACAATGGCCACTGCATAAGTAAGTGCCCGCCACCCCCAGCCAGGGCGGCCTAGCTTAGAAGCTAAGCCGGGCGCCTGGGCGGGCGCGGGTGAAGAAGGATTAATGGTCGAAACCAACTTTATCGACAAGCTCGCTGGCTTGTTTACGGTATTTAGCAACTTCGGTTAAATCGAGCGGGTCGATGTTGAGCTCGCCAAAGCTGGCGACAACAGGATCGAGCTCGACGCCTTTTTTAACCGGATATTCGTAATTGGCCTTGGCGTACATGCTTTGTGCTTGGTCGGAGACTAAAAACTCGAGCAAGGCCAGGCCCTCTTGGGGGTTAGGCGCATGTTTCGCAATCGCGGCCCCCGAGATATTAACATGGGTGCCCGAGCCCTCGGGTTGCGCAAAAACAGGGCGAATAACTTTAATGGCCTCGCCCCACTGATAGACATCAGAACCGGGTTCGGCGTTTTTCATGCGGCCAACATAGTAGGCGTTGGCAATGCCAATATCGCAAATGCCCCCTAAAATATCGCGCGCCACATCGCGATCGCCGCCAGCGGCTTTACGGGCTAAATTGGCTTTAACGCCGCGCAACCACTGTTCGGTGTATTCCAGGCCATTGTGCGCAATCATGGCGGCAATTAGGGCGGTGTTGTAGGGGTGTTGACCCGAGCGCAGACAAACCTTGCCCTTCCATTTAGGGTCGGCAAACTCTTCGTAAGTAATGTTATCGATAGCGAGCTCTTCGGCCACATAGGCAACGCGATCGCGCAGCGATAGGGCATACCACTGGTTATCGGGCCCACGCAAATTAGACGGAATGGCTTCAGTTAGCACATCAGACTGCACTGGCTGGGTTAAATCGGCATTAACTAAGTCAATTAAATTACCGATATCGACCGTCATTAACACGTCGGCGGGCGAGCGCTCGGCTTCGGCTTGTACGCGCTCGAGCAAGCCGGCCTTAACAAAGACGGTATTAACCTTAATGCCTTTTTCTTTCGTGAAGGCATCGAGCAAGGGCTGAATAAGCTGGGGCTCGCGGGTGGTGTAAAGGGTAACGTCGGCCATTGCTGCGGGAGCAGCCAGGGCGGCGGCAAGGCCGCTAATAACTAAAAATTGTTTCAAATCAAAACCTCGTTGTTTAATCGGTGGCAAAATACGCCAAGCATCGATAACACTAATAAAAACAAATTTCATTTAAGCGCTACGCAAATGGCGCTACGGCTGCTGCCCACTTTAATCAAACGAGCCACTCGCAAAACCGTCAGGCCATGTTAACCTGAATAAGAAGCATTCTCAACTAGAAATGTTTTCTTAGTGCACAGCGCTGTTGCCAAACAACGACATTTAACTCACTTTTACGGCTTGTTTATTAAGCTGCAGATAACCCTGTGCGAAACCCGATAAATCGGGTAGAATCCAAACTGTTATGTAGTAAGTACTACATTAATTATCTGCTTGGTTTTAAACCCATTTAGCAGATCACGTAAAATAATCCACTGTTTCTTTAACGTGCTAACGGTCGTTTTGTTCGACGTTAGGCCAACAACTATTAGACGACACTATTATGGCTGCTTTCCACACCGAAGAAGTGCTTAGTGTGCATCACTGGAATGACACACTGTTTTCATTTACCACCACGCGCGATATGTCTTTGCGCTTCGAAAATGGCCACTTCATCATGCTTGGCCTCCAGGTCGAAGGCAAACCCTTATTACGCGCCTACAGCTTTGTTAGTGCTAATTACGAAGAACAACTCGAGTTCCTCAGCATTAAAGTTCCTAACGGCCCGCTTACCTCACGCCTGCAACACCTCGAAGTCGGCGACACGGTTTTAATTAGCAAAAAGCCGGTTGGCACTTTAATGGTCGACGATCTCAAGCCCGGCAAAAACCTGTATTTATTTGCTACTGGTACCGGCTTGGCACCCTTCATGAGCATCATCAAAGACCCAGAAGTCTACGAGCGTTTCGAAAAAATCATCTTGGTGCATGGCGTTCGCTACATTAGCGAGCTCGCCTACAAAGACACCATCGAAAACGAATTGCCCAATAACGAATTCTTTGGCGACATGCTGCGCGACAAGCTGGTTTATTATCCCACCGTCACACGCGAAGAATTCCGCAACAACGGGCGTATTACCACGCTAATCGAAACTGGCAAACTGTTCGAAGATGTTGGCTTGCCACCGCTTAACCCAGAAGTCGATCGCGCCATGATTTGCGGCAGCACCGCCATGCTCGACGATGTCAGCAAGCTGCTCGACGAACGCGGCTTTATTATTTCTCCTGGGGTAGGCGAGCCCGGCGACTACGTCATCGAGCGCGCTTTTGTCGACAAATAGGCACGCAGTAACAAAAACCACCTAGGGCTGCTAATGCCCAACGGCTTTGTTACTGGTACTATTTGACTGTACAGTTCTATTGCTTCGGTTTTTTCATACGTATTCACCGAGAACTTTATGGTCAAACACGTTTTTCATAGCGATCAAGCGCCGGCCGCTGTTGGCCCGTATTCACAGGCCATCGGCGTTGCCGGCAAACAAACCGTTTATCTGTCGGGCCAAATTGGCCTGCAACCCGATAGCGGCGAACTCGTCTCCGAAAACTTCGAAGGGCAGGTGCGCCAGTCGTTTGCCAACCTGTTTGCGGTTCTAGAAGCCGCCGGCGGAACCGTCGACAACCTCGTTAAGTTAACGCTTTTTCTTACCGACCTTAGCAAGTTTGCTAGCGTCAACGCCATTATGGCCGAGCTCATCCCCGAACCCTTTCCGGCGCGCTCAACCCTAGGGGTTGCCAGCCTGCCCAAAGGCGCCCAATTCGAAGTTGAAGCGATTGCGGTCATTTGAAAAAAACGGCACCTTCTAAAACCGATCAGTTATTTCGGCGTTTAGGTTTACACACGCCGCCCGACTTTGTCGTCCATTTGCCTTTGCGCTACGAAGACGAAACGCAGATTCATCGCATTGCTGCGCTCAAAGTAGGGCAGTCGGCGCAAGTCGAAGGCACAATCATTGCCTCCGATGTGCAATACCGCCCCCGTCGCCGTTTAACCGCCGTTATCGAAGATGCCACCGGGCGTTTAGCCCTACGCTGGCTGCATTTTTACCCCAACCAACAAAAACAACTGCAGCGCGGCACCCATTTGCGCGTGCGAGGCGAGGTACGTCAGGGCTATAACGGCCTCGAAATTATTCATCCGCGAGTAACTAAAAGCGGCACACCGCTAGCCAAGGCCTTAACCCCCATCTACCCAAGCACCCAGGGGCTTAGGCAAGAGGTTTTGCGCCAAGCCATTGCCAATGCGCTGCAAACTAGCGACTTATCCGACACTTTGCCGCCGACTATTCGACAGGGCTTACAACTCATGCCTTTTGCCGACGCCATACGGTTTTTGCACAACCCGCCGCCACAGGTAGTGCAAGAAGATTTGCTTGAAAAAGCCCACCCGGCCTGGCAACGCATTAAA
The DNA here is from genome assembly GCA_035302965.1 of Burkholderiaceae bacterium. Lineage (GTDB taxonomy): Bacteria > Pseudomonadota > Gammaproteobacteria > Burkholderiales > Burkholderiaceae_B > DATGSD01. The sequence continues at coordinate 3,990 of DATGSD010000009.1, forward strand.
TTCGACGAGCTTTTAGCCCAGCAGCTGGCTTTGGCTAAAGCGCGAGCCGAACGCCATCGGCAAAACGCCTTTGCTTTAGGCGCTAATACCCAGCTAGAGCGGCAACTACGCCAACAACTACCCTTTGCCTTAACCCAGGCGCAAGAGCGCGCGTGGGCCGAAATACGCCACGACTTGGCGCAGGCCAGCCCCATGCACCGGCTTTTACAGGGCGATGTTGGCAGCGGTAAAACCGTAATTGCCGCACTGGCTGCCGCCCAAGCCATTGCCAACGACGTGCAAGTAGCCATTATGGCGCCCACCGAAATCTTGGCCGAACAGCACTTAGAAAAAATGCGACCCTGGTTTGAAGCGCTTGGGGTCAACATTGCTTGGCTAAGTGGCAGCCAAAGAACGCGCGAGCGCGAAAGTAGTTACGCCGCCATCGAAAATAACGAAGCCCAGCTTATTATTGGCACCCAAGCGCTAATCCAAGAAAAAGTTAACTTTAAGCGCTTGGGCTTGGTAATTACCGACGAGCAACATCGTTTTGGGGTAGGGCAGCGCCTGGCGCTTAGCCAAAAGGGGCAAGAAACAGGTCAAAAAACGGTTTTGCCGCATCAACTTAGCATGAGTGCCACTCCCATACCGCGCACCTTGGCCATGTCGTTTTTAGCCGATTTAGACGTTTCAACCATAGACGAGCTGCCGCCCGGGCGCAGCCCCGTTATTACCAAACTGGCCAATGCAGAGCGCCGCGACGAGGTAGTTCATTATGTTCACAACGAAATCCGCGCCGGCAAACAAGCCTATTGGGTTTGCCCTTTGGTCGAAGAGAGTGAAGCCTTACAGTTAGAGACAGCGGTTGATACCTTCGAATGGCTGCAGCAAGCCCTGCCAAATTTAAATATTGGTTTGGTGCATGGCAAACTAAAGTCGGCCGAAAAAGCGGCCACCATGGAGGCCTTCCGCAGCGGGGCCATTCAATTATTGGTTGCCACAACCGTTATCGAAGTGGGTGTCGATGTGCCCAACGCAACGCTTATGGTTATCGAACACGCCGAGCGCTTTGGCTTAGCTCAGCTGCACCAACTGCGCGGCCGCGTTGGGCGGGGTGGGGCGCAGTCGTATTGCGTGCTTTTATACCAACCTCCTTTGTCGGAGATTGCCCAGCAGCGGCTTAAAGCCATGTACGAAACCACCGATGGTTTTGAAATTGCCCGCCGCGACCTCGAGCAACGCGGCCCCGGCGAGTTTTTAGGTACACGCCAGTCGGGCTTGGCTTTACTACGTTTTGCTAATATCGAGACTGACCAACGCTTGCTAGAAAACGCCAAGCAATTGGCCATCGATTTGCCACGGCAATATCCCGAAGCCGCCAACGCCCACTTACGGCGCTGGATGGCCGGCAAAGAAGCCTTGTTGCGCAGCTAACTACTTTTTACGGCACCACCTAGCCGCCACACGATTATGACCTTAACCGAACTTAAATATATTGTTGCTGTTGCGCGCGAACGCCATTTTGGCCGCGCGGCCGATGCCTGCTTTGTTAGCCAACCCACGCTGTCGGTTGCCATTCGTAAGCTGGAAGACAAACTGGGCGTGGTCATTTTCGAGCGGGGTGGTAGCGAAATTGGCATTACACCCGTCGGGCAACGCATCATTGCCCAAGCCCAACGAGTTTTAGAAGAGGCCACCAATTTGCGCGAAATTGCCCGCCAAGGCCACGACCCCCTCGAAGGCCCACTACGAGTGGGGGTTATCTACACCATTGGGCCGTATTTGCTGCCGCGCTTGGTGCCCGCGCAAATCGAAATCACCCCGCAAATGCCCTTAATCTTGCAAGAGAACTTCACCGCTACCTTGCTCGAATTACTACGCCAAGGCGAGATCGACTGCGCCTTGGTTGCCTTACCCATTCCGGAAGCCGGCCTCGATATCCATCCGCTTTACGACGAACCGTTTTTTGTTGCCGTGCCACGCAACCACCCGTGGGCTAACGAAAAAGCCATTTGCGCTGAAGACCTTAAAAAAGAAAATATGTTGCTGCTAGGAGCAGGGCATTGCTTTCGCGACCAGGTGCTAGAAGTTTGCCCCGAACTGTCGCGTTATTCGGCCTTTAGCGAGGGCATACAGCGCACCTTTGAAGGCTCGTCATTAGAAACGATTCGTCATATGGTGGCGGCGGGCATCGGCATTACGGTGTTGCCGGCCAGCTCTTTATATACGGCGCGCGCCAACGACGACCATTTGGTGTACCTTCCGTTTAAAAAGCCCGTGCCCGATCGGCGCGTTGTGTTAGTGTGGCGTAAAAGCTTTCCGCGCCCAACGGCCATTAACGCCTTAATTAAGGCCATCCACGATTGCCACTTGCCCGGCGTCAACTACCTAGGCGAACGCCCCAGCACTCCCGAATTAGTGGCGCAATAAGTCGGTTAACCGCAGCCAAGCGTGGTATGCTAAAACCGTCTAAATTCGCTAATTTCGGAGGATTTTATGGCCACAAAACTTAAAAAAGAAGTTGCAGCATCTAGCGATGTCAAAATCGACATCGGCATCACTGAAAAAGATCGCACAGCCGTTGCTGGCGAACTTGCCAAACTGCTTGCCGATTCTTACACGCTTTACCTAACCACGCATAACTTCCACTGGAATGTTACCGGTCCCATGTTCAACACCTTGCACTTAATGTTCATGGACCAATACACCGAGCAATGGGAAGCCATCGACGACATCGCCGAACGCATTCGTGCCTTAGGTTTGTTTGCCCCGGGTACGTATAAGGCCTATAGCAAGCTAGCGTCTATCGAAGCCCCTGAAGAAATTCTTTCTGCCGAAGAAATGGTTGCCTTTTTGGTTAAGGGCAACGAACAAGTTGCCAAAACAGCTCGTAAAGCCCTCGAGCGTGCCCAAAAAGCCAACGATGCTCCTACCGAAGATTTACTCACCCAGCGTCTCGAAGTTCACGAGAAAAACGCCTGGATGCTACGTAGCTTGCTGCAATAAACCTCACGGCATTTTCGAGTAAGTGGTTATAGCCCCTAAAACCATGGCCGGCATGTTTGCAGTGGCTAAGGCTGCTACATAAGCGACACCATCCTGGTTTCTGGGGCGGCCTCTACCTGCTGCCGCGGTCTTTCTTACAAGTATTTGTAGCCTCGGCTTTGCTTGTACTGGTTAAGGCTTTCTACCCGAAGGCCACTTACGATCGTGGCATTTGCTACAAGTACTCATCGCTTTCTAAAACCAAGACGCGTTTACTTCTAGTAGTTAACGCTTACGACCACAGACCACATTAGCGTTTTTAAGGGCAGCAGGCCTCCTAACTAGGGTTTTCACGTACAATACTTTGCATGAACGACGATTTAACTTTAGCAATTATTGGTGGCGGCAATATGGCTCGCGCGCTTGGGGGCGGGCTAATTGGCCAGCGCTGCGCGGCTCGTAATGTTCACGTGATCGACCCCAACCCCGATGCGCAAACCCATTGGCAGCAAATTGGCTGCACCGGCTCCGATCAGCCCGACGCCACCTTACAAGAAAAGCGAGTTTGGCTGTTTGCCGTTAAACCGCAAATCATGCAAGACGTTGTTAAACAGTGCAAACCGTTTTTGCAGCCCGACACCTTAATTATCAGCATAGCCGCCGGCATTCCAGCTAGCACACTAGCAAAGTGGTTTGGCTCGGCTAGCCAACCGCATCAAGCTATTGTGCGCGCCATGCCAAACAC
>DATGSD010000010.1:0-2315 GCA_035302965.1 Burkholderiaceae bacterium
CGCACCTGGGCGATCAATCCAGCGGATTAAGCCATCTTCACATTCTTGAATGGCCGGAAAATACAAAATACTGTTAGCTTTTAGGCTTTGCGACAAGGTTGCGCTAAAAACGAACTCGCCGGTTTCATCTGAAGGCAAAACGCCGCCCCGCCAAGCGACTTCTTTAACACGTAGTTGGGCATCTGAACCAGCCGACTCGTCTTCAACGACATTAAGCTGCCAACCCACAGGCGCCTGTGCGTGAACATTATCAACGCCCTCGGGCACCTGTACCCGCAAACCCACCGTAGCCGACGCACCACAGCCATGCGGCACCACAAAAACCGCTTGATAATCTTCACCCACAGAAGCCTTATTGTTTTTTAAATACACATGGGCATTAGCAAAATTAGCCAAACTAAAAAGGCTGGTAAAAAGGGGAAATAAAAAAGCTAGGCGAGATACAGACATAGTGACTCCGGGGAAAAACCGTGTGTTAAACGATTTTAACGTGCCGCTACCGCTCCTTCTTCGCAGGCTTTTAAAGCCTCGGTAATTAAATCGGCATCAAGATTTTGTCCAATAAAAACCAGCACCGATCGGCGTGGCTCGTAAGGGCGCCACATTACCCCACCGCCAATTTGGATTAGGCCTTGTACTCCTTGTAGTACTAAGCGACTACGGTGACCTCGAGAATTAATAACCCCTTTACAGCGCCAAAGTGCTTCGCCATAACGCCCGATCAGCCCGTCTAAAACAATATTTAAGCGTGACAAATCAATGGGTATGTCAGACGTAAAGACACAGCTAACCACATCATCAGTGTGGCTGGCTTCGCCGTGAGCGTGTTCGCTAGAACCGCAATCGCCGTGTTCATGATCGTGATCATGGCCACAGCTTTCCTCTTGGGCGCGCGCGACTTCCTCGGGCGGAATATAGTCGATCGCAAAGCCCCGTATATGGAATAAATGCTCAAATAAAGTTGGCATCGTGACCGTGTGCAAATCGCAATAAGATAACGGAGCACGTGGGTTTAGCTTAGCCACCAACTCGTTAACTTTGCTTAGCTGCTCATTATTAACTCGGTCTTCTTTAGACACCACTATGCGGTCGGCATAGCCGATTTGTGTTCTAAATTCGATTCGATCACGTTGAATTAAAGCGTTTTCGGCATCAACTACCGTGACAATGCCATCTAAATGGAAGGTTTGCTCGATAGCGGTTTCTGCTAAAAAGGTTTGCAATATTGGGCCAGGGTCGGCCAAACCTGTGGTTTCGATTAACACACGGTCAAAAAGCAAATTATTCGCATCGGCCTGCTGCACTAAATTGTATAAGGCTTGCGCTAAATCGCCACGAACCGTGCAGCATAAGCAGCCATTTTCAAGTTGAATAATAGTTTCGTTGCCGGTGCGGCTTAAAAATTCGGCATCAACACCAACTTCACCGTATTCGTTCTCGATGACTGCTACTCGCTCATCGACCGATTCTTGCAAGATGCGGTTAATTAAAGTTGTTTTGCCACATCCTAAAAAGCCAGTCAAAATCGTAACTGGCGTCGTCATTCGTACACCCATGGTTACCTCCGTGTCTAAGCATCGCGCGTCACCAACAAGGCATTTTTGTATGGGCTATGTGGTAATGAACCCGGCTTTAAAACAGTAACCGCTACACGCACTTGCAGCTGCTTGCGTACCTGTTCTTCAATGACGGCTTTTAAATCGTTATAAGCACTGGCCGGTACACCCTCGCTTGCTTCAATATCAACCGCAATGGGCTTATCGAAACGCACTTGGCCGGCTTCTTCGCGCCAAACCCGAATTAAAGGCTGAACCCGCTTGCCGCCAACCTCAATAATTTCATCACGAATGGCATTTGGGAAGACGTTCATCCCTTTGTAAATCAGCATATCGTCGGTACGACCAATGCAACGCATTCGGGGCGAAGTGCGCCCGCAGGGGCAATCGGTGCCAACAACTAACATATGGTCGCGCGAGCGATAGCGAATAACTGGGCTGGCTTGGCGCGCAAAAGTGGTGTAAACCATTTCGCCCGTTTGCCCCTCTTGCCAGGGTACTAGCTGCCCGCTTTCTGGGTCGATCAATTCGATGGCAACATACTTTTGCGCATTAAAATGCATGCCGTTTTCGTGTTCACATTCGGCCCACATAGCCGGTATAACATCACCCAAACCCATTACCTCACGAATGGCTGCACCTCCTAAACCGCTCGCCATTTTTTCGCGGATACTGGATTGATTTAAACCCGCTTCGCCACCACACAATACTTTTTGTAGCGACGAGGCTACCCCCGTTTCTTCGCCCACTTGCGCCCAA
>DATGSD010000011.1:0-7001 GCA_035302965.1 Burkholderiaceae bacterium
GAAGGCCTTGGCCTTGTGCGGTTGGGATGGTGTGAATGCTCTATCCCCCGATCATGGGGTAGAGCTTGTCTTTGCTTTATGTGGGCATATCCACAAAGACAATTACAAGTCTCTAATTTATAAGAATTATTGGCGGACAGAGAGGGATTCGAACCCTCGGTACGCTTTCACGTACACACGCTTTCCAGGCGTGCACCTTCAACCACTCGGTCACCTGTCCGTAAGGCTTTAGCTTTTTAGCTAGCAATAAGTTTATAAGAAATAACTGTGCCTAGCTAAGTAAAGCAGCTAATTTTAACAGATCCAGTTAATTTTGCTTGGGCAGCATCCGCTCGACATAACGGGCAATCATGTCGACCTCTAAATTTACGCTGTCGCCCGCTTTTAAGTGCTTTAAGGTTGTAACTTGCAAGGTATGAGGAATGAGGTTGATGTCGATGTCGCAGCCGCTGTCGTGGTCGTGCACTTGGTTAACGGTAAGGCTGACGCCATTTACCGCTACCGAGCCTTTGTAGGCAAAGTACCGCGCTAGTTGCTCGGGTATGCGAAGCCGTAAATTCCAAGACTCTCCCACCGGCGTAAATTCGATAACCTTGCCCACGCCATCAACATGGCCCGATACTAAGTGGCCGTCTAAAGAGTCGCCCAGCCGTAAGGCATGTTCTAGGTTGACGGGGCCGGGGTTGTCTAGACCAGTAGTACGGTTAAGGCTTTCGCGCGAGACATCAACCTTAAAGCTTTTTTGATCGAATTCGACCACCGTCATGCAAGCGCCTTGGATGGCGATCGAGTCGCCCAGTTTGGTATTTTCTAAAGAGAAATTTGCAGCATCGATGGTTAAACGCAAACCTGCGTCGACGTCATCTTTTTTAAGTGGCAGCACTTCTTGGATTTGACCAACAGCCGAAACAATACCCGTAAACATAAGCTTAGACTTCTAATTTAAGTAATAAAACACGACTTGCTACGTGTAAGCATAAAGCCATACCAGACCTATTTTAAACGTGCTTTTTTAAGGCTTCCCAGCTATTTGAGTTGCGAGCTAACAGACGAATATCGTTACCCAAGGGTAGCGCATCGATAAATTCGAAATGTGCGGCCGCGCTTAACTGCGACAGTTCGGGTAAGTGGAACATGGGTTTTGCTGGGCCAAGCAGCATTGGCGCTAAATAAGTAAGCAACTCGTCTGCCAAGCCTTGTTCGACTAAAACACCGTTTAACGCCGCGCCAGCCTCTACATGAACCTCATTAATTTCGTGGTCAGCCAAAAAGTTGAAAAGGGCATGCAAGTTTACCTGCCCGTTTGATGCCGGCAAAACAATAAGACGTGCGTTTTTTTGCCGCAGTGCTTCGGCATGAAGCTCGTTATGGCGACAAGTAAATACCCACACCTCGTCGCCATTAAATAAACGCGCATTTGGTGAAATTTGTAAACGCGAATCGATAACAGCACGTATTGGTTGTCGTTCTGTCGGCACGTCGCGCACCGTTAATAGCGGGTTGTCGGCCAAAACTGTGCCACTGCCACTAAGAACCACGCAGCTGCGCGCCCGCCAATGGTGGCCGTCGGCACGTGCAGCCGAGTCGGTAATCCATTGCGATTGGCCATTTAGCAAAGCGGTACCGCCATCGAGCGACGCCGCCACTTTTAACCAAACCCAAGGGCGCTTGCGCACCATGCGCGAAACAAAGCCTGGGTTAAGGGCCAACGCCTGTTCTTGGCAAACGCCGGTAACGACCTCGATACCTTCGGCTTGTAAGCGCGCAACGCCCTGCCCTGCAACCTGCGGATTGGGATCAAGCATTGCAATAACCACGCGCGCCGGGCGCTCTTGGATTAAGGCATCAACACAAGGCGGCGTACGCCCATAATGAGAGCAAGGCTCTAGGGTGACGTATACCGTGGCGCCCTCGAGGGAAATTTGCTGTTCGTGGGCTTGACGCAGTGCCATGATTTCGGCATGTGCCTGCCCGGTTACCTGGGTAAAACCTTTGGCGACTAACTGCCCGTTTTGTACCACCACACAACCCACGCGTGGATTAGGCGAAGCACTGTATAAAGCCTGCTGAGCCTGCGCCAGGGCTAACGCCATCCACTGCCTATCGGTGGCAAGTTGTGCCGACACAGGGGCCGATGCCCTCGGGCTATTTGTTGCCATAAACGTTTGTAACTAGAAAGACTATTAAAGCAAGCATCAGTGCTTACCAATAGCATTTAAGCAAATAGGGCCGATAAAAAAATAGGTAAGCCGTCATTTCTTCTTTTTTGAAGGCGGCCGCTCGGCCTTGGTTTTAGGAGCAGCGAGAATTTCATCGATTGCTTTCACGAACTCGTTAATGTCGTCAAAGCTTTTATAGACCGAGGCAAAGCGGACATAGGCTACATGGTCTAGGTTAAGAAGCTCGTTCATGACAAGTTCGCCAACTTGGCGTGATGTCACTTCGCGCTGCCCAGTTGCTAATAGATTATCTTCGATGCGGGCAACCGCAGCATCGATGTCTTCGGTATTAACCGAGCGCTTGCGCAAGGCGAGATTTAAACTGCCGCGTAACTTTGCCTTATCGTAGTCGCTGCGCGTGCCATTGCGTTTCACAATGGCAGGCATGGTTAATTCGACCCTTTCGTAAGTGGTGAAGCGCCGATCACAAGTGGCACAGCGGCGTCGGCGACGCACACTGTGGCCCTCTTCGGCATCACGCGAATCGACAACTTGGGTTTCTTCACCACGACAAAAAGGGCATTTCATAATTTTTCGTTGGCCTGGCCGCCCTTAAGCTGGCAGCCCAGACAAAGGCGTTTAACGATAAACAGGTAAACGCGCCGTTAACTCGTTAACACGACGACGAACATCGGCAATAACATTAGCGTCGTCGGGGTTATCGAGAACGTCGGCTATAAAGTTAGCTGTTAAGCGCGCTTCTTCTTCTTTGAAACCACGTGTTGTCATGGCTGGTGTGCCTAGACGAATACCACTGGTTACAAAAGGCGTTTCGGGATCGTTAGGAATGGCGTTTTTATTAACTGTAATGTGGGCCTGTCCAAGCACATCTTCGGCTTTTTTGCCGGTAATGCCTTTAGGGCGTAAATCGACTAGCATCACGTGGCTTTCGGTTCGGCCAGAAACGATGCGTAAACCGCGCTCGACTAAGGCCTCGGCAAGTGCCACCGCATTTTTTAGAACCTGCTCGGAATACACTTTAAATTCGGGCTGTAAGGCCTCGAGGAAAGACACTGCTTTGGCAGCAATAACATGCACTAGCGGCCCACCTTGAATACCCGGGAAAATTGCCGAATTAATTGCCTTTTCGTGCTCGGCTTTCATCATGATGACGCCACCCCGTGGGCCGCGCAACGATTTGTGCGTGGTAGAGGTAACAAAATCGGCATGCGGAACCGGGTTGGGATACTGCCCCCCTGCTACAAGCCCAGCATAGTGGGCGATATCGACCATAAACAAAGCGTTATTGTCGTGGGCAATACGCGCCATGCGTTCGAAATCGATACGTAATGCATAGGCCGAAGCACCACCAACAATTAACTTAGGCTTGTGCTCTTGGGCGAGTTCTTCAAGCTGCCCGTAATCGAGCTCTTCGTTGGCATCGAGGCCATACGATAAAAAGTTATAAAGCTTGCCCGAAGCATTAACCGGCGAGCCGTGTGTTAAGTGGCCGCCCTCGGCCAAGCTCATGCCAAGCACGGTATCGCCAGGGTTAAGAACCGCCATATACACCCCTTGGTTAGCCTGCGAGCCCGAGTTTGGCTGAACGTTAGCGGCTTCGGCACCAAATAGCTTTTTTAAGCGATCGATAGCTAGTTGCTCGATGACATCGACATATTCGCAGCCCCCGTAATAGCGTCGCCCAGGGTAACCCTCGGCATATTTATTAGTAAGCTGAGTACCTTGCGCCTGCATAACGGCCGGGCTGGCGTAGTTTTCAGAAGCGATTAACTCGATGTGCTGTTCTTGGCGCTCGTCTTCTTTTTGGATGGCAGCCCACACGTCTGGGTCGACGCGATCTAACGTATTGGAACGATCAAACATGAAGAAATATCCTGGGGTGTAGAGTCGGCGCTTTTAGCGGCCGTTTGAGACAAATCGATAAGGCTTATGGCCTAAGCGTTTAATAAACAGCCTATTTTAGCGGCTTTTGTTAATTAACCCGAACTTTCTTGGCCGCGCAAACGCGGATTTAGCGTATACAAGCCAGTTAGTGAGGCTTTTGCAAGCACATGCCCCTCGAGGGCTTTAACAACATCGGGGCCGGTAAACTTGCCTTCGAGTGGCAAAGTGTCGATATCGAGCGCATACACCGTAAACACATAGCGATGCACGACAGAATCATTCCAGGGTGGACATGGTCCATCGTAGCCGTAATAGTCGCCATTCATGTCGCGATCGCTGGCAAACCAACTGGTGTAATCGTTTACACCATGGCGCATATTGCGCGGTGCTGTTGGCCCCGCCTTACCGCGCGGAGTTACACCACGCGAAAACTCGCCTTCAGCGATTTCGTTTACCGAAGGATTGATATCGATTAGTGCCCAGTGGTAAAAATCGACGCGTGGCAAATCGGCCGAAATTTCGCGATCTTCGACATTCACGTCGTCGGGTTTGCTAGGCGCGTCGGGATCGTGACAAATTAAAACAAAGGAGCGAGTGTTTTCGGGGGCGTTTGACCAAGCAAGCTGCGGGCTTAAGTTTTCGGATAAGTCGACGCGTGAGCGCGGATCGATTTTGCAAAAGGCATAGCGCTCGGGTATGGGCTGCTGATCTGAAAAAGAAGTACTACGTAATTGCATAAAACCTCCGGAATCAAGCATTAAGGGTTACACGAGCAAAACGCCGCTTACCTACCCGAATAATGTAGGTGCCAGCCTCTAGCATGACAGTACGGTCTTCGATGCGAGTATCGTCGACGCGCACCCCGCCCTGCTGAATATTACGTTGACCCTCGGATGCCGAAGAGACTAGGCCTGCTTCGCGCAAGACATGAACAATATTGCGCGGCGCGCCAGAGAGTTGCACCTCGGGGATGTTATCGGGCAAAGCACCTTCGCGGGTTTGGGCATCGAAGTTATGGGCGGCTTGCTCGGCCTCTTTAGCCGAATGGAAACGGGTAACAAGCTCTTTAGCCAACAAAACTTTAATGTCGCGGGGGTTGGTACCCGTGCTGGCGTCATGTTTAAGCTTAGCAATGTCGTCGAGCGAGCGAGCAGACAACAATTCGTAATAACGCCACATCAAGGTATCAGATATAGACATTATTTTGCCAAACATTGAGTCGGGCGCTTCGGCAATACCGATGTAATTACCTTTCGATTTGGACATTTTTTCGCGACCATCCAAACCTTCGAGTAAAGGCATTGTTAGTATGCACTGGGGTTCTTGCCCATACGACTTTTGTAATTCGCGCCCGACCAATAAATTAAACTTTTGATCGGTACCACCCAGTTCGAGATCGGCCTTAAGCATCACCGAGTCGTAACCTTGCAAGATGGGGTATAAAAATTCGTGAATGGCAATGGGCGTGCCGGCTTTGAATCGCTGGGTAAAGTCATCGCGCTCGATTAGTTGTGCCACTGTATAACGCGACGCCAACTGAATTAAACCGCGAGTACCCAGCTTATCGCACCACTCTGAGTTATACCGAATTTCGGTACGCTCGGGGTCGAGTACCAAGCTTGCCTGGGCGTAGTAGGTTTCGGCATTTTTTTGGATTTGCTCGGATGTTAGGGGCGGCCGCGTGGCGTCTCGGCCGCTGGGGTCGCCAATAAGCGAGGTAAAGTCGCCAATTAAGAAAATAACCGTATGGCCAAGGTCTTGTAGTTGGCGCATTTTATTAAGCACCACCGTATGGCCAAGATGGATATCAGGAGCAGTTGGGTCGAGCCCTAATTTAATACGAAGCGGTTGGCCCGTTTCGTGGCTACGCGCTAATTTTTGCGCAAACTCAGATTCGACAATAAGCTCGTCACAACCCCGTAAAGCCACTTTTAAATCAGCTTCAACTTGGGGCGACAAGGGCTTTTGTTTGTTATCGCCCGGTTTTGCGGGCGCCTCAGGCAAAGACATAATTATTCGTTACACAAATTAAAAGGCGATAAAGCTCGAAAAATTGGCGAGAATGGGCTAGCATAACGCGTTAAGGAAAACACCAGCAAACGGGCACAACAAGTTTATGCAAAACAACAGAAAAACTGGCGCCAGCAGGCAGCCAGAGGGCTTAGCCGTTAACTTAGCGAAACCTTCGGGTAAAAATCATCATCATTTTACAAGAGGGCTGCTGGTTGTCGCCCTGGGTTTATTTGTAGCGGCTGGGGCTTTAGCCGTTGTTAAGCCTACTATTAACGAAGCGCCAGCCGTTTACCAGGCACAAACACAATTGCGCCTACCAGCGTTAAGCAACCAAGCCGCCGATGCTTACTCTGAACCGTTTATCGAGCAAACACAAATTCGGCAGGGCGATACGCTATCGGCCATTTTACAGCGTCTTGGTGTACAAGAGCCTGGCTTGCTTAACTTTTTAACACACGACAAAAACGCACGCTCTATTTACAAGCTTTACCCGGGCCGAGTTGTACAAGCTGCCCTCGATAGCGAAGGGCAAATGGTTTGGCTGCGCTATCATCATACGCCCGCTAAAATCGAAAAACAGCAAGCCCTTACTGCTTGGCTCGAAGTAAGCCCCACCGGCCCAGAAAGCTACCAAGCCCAAGAACGCACTAAAACCACCCAAGCACAAACACATGTCGCCGAAGGCGTTATCGAAGCCTCTTTATTTGGCGCCACCGATTCTGCTGGTGTACCCGATGCCATTACCCTGCAAATGGTCGATATCTTGGCCAGCAAAATCGATTTCATCAAAGACCTGCGTAAAGGCGATCGTTTCCGCGTTATCTACGAACACCACATGCACGACGGCCAAGCCGTTGGTGCCGGGCGGGTGTTAGCACTCGAGTTTAATAATAAAGGCAAAAGTTACGATGCCTTTTATTTTGT
>DATGSD010000012.1:0-2247 GCA_035302965.1 Burkholderiaceae bacterium
ACATCAAACAGCCAAGTATCCCAGCCAGCAAAGTAAAAATCAATAAAACCACCCATTCGTGGGTTTTCAAATGTGCCATCAAACAAAACATTATCGCGGAACAAATCGCAATGCGCGGGGCCTGATGGCAGTTGCTGATACAAGGCGCTATTGGCAAAATCGCTTTGCTCGTTTAGGGCCTGTTGAATAAGTTCGCTTTGGTCGGGGTTTAAAAAGGGTAGCAATTCGGGGATGGTTTTTTGCCACCAGCTCAGGCCACGTAAATTAGGTTGGCGAATACTAAAGTCGTGGCTGGCTAAATGGGTTTGCGCCAAAGTTTGTGCTGCTAATCGACAATGTGCGGGGCTTGGGTCGGGCTCGTGCCCACCTCGTAAACGCGTAACAATAGTGCAAGGCTTATCAAGAAAAACCCCTAAGCGTTTGCCATCGGTGCGTGTTTTTGGCTCGGGCACCGGAATGCCTTTTGCTGCCAAATAATACATAAGCTCGATATAAAAAGGCAGCTGCTCGAGCGTTAACACCTCGAAAAGCGTTAAAACAAATTCGCCCTTAGTGGTGGTTAAAAAATAATTGGTGTTTTCAATTCCGGCTGTAATTCCCTGTAGAGAAACTAAATCACCCAAATTATAGGATTTAAGGAGTTCGCGGGCGTTGTCATCGCTGACAGGTGTAAAAACGGCCATAGCAAAATAATAATAAGTAAAGTTATTGCAAGAAAATCGAGGGGATTTTTAGCAAGAGCGGCCACCGATTTTAGACCACTCTGGCCAAGAGGTTAAAATTAAGTGCGATTGGTTGGGTTGTGCGCTTAATAATTCGCTTTTTTTCACCAAGGTATGTAAGCCCACACGCTTGTTTTAAAAAGGTAAACCGACGTGCAAGCACATAGAAACGACAATTCGGTAATTATTGATCAGCAAACGGCAAACTGGCAGCTATGCGTAGCGCCAATGGTTGATGTCACCGATAAACATAGTCGTTACTTTCATCGCCTATTAGCGCCTAAGGCCCGTTTATATACCGAAATGATTGCCACAGGCGCCTTATTATATGGCGATGTTAAACGCCACCTCGACTTTAACGTTGCCGAGCATCCGTTGGCCTTGCAATTAGGCGGCAGCGACCCACACGAGTTAGCTGCTGCTGCCCGTATCGGTGCCGATTACGGCTATGACGAAATCAACCTTAATTGTGGCTGCCCCTCAGAGCGTGTGCAAAAAGGCGCGTTTGGTGCGTGCTTAATGGCGCAACCACAACTAGTAGTCGATTGCCTTAAAGCCATGCAAGATGTCGTCGATGTCCCGGTAACGGTAAAACACCGTTTAGGCTTAGACGATAATGATTCTTACAGTTTTGTACGCGACTTTGTGGGAACGTTACGCGAAGCGGGCTGTAGGGTTTTTATTGTTCATGCTCGGAATGCCATTTTGCAAGGTTTGTCGCCAAAAGAAAACCGGCAAATCCCGCCCTTGCGCTACGACGATGCCTACCAGCTAAAGCTTGATTTTCCGGATTGCCAATTTATTTTGAATGGCGGCATCCATACCGCTGCGCAAGCACGCCATTGGCAAGGCCAATTTGACGGCGTTATGCTTGGTCGTGCCGCTTGGCATACGCCTCAAGTACTAAACGAAATTAGCCGCTTAAGCCATCCGCAGCTGCCGTTTTTAAGCGAACAGCAGCTGATACAAGCCATGCAAGACTATGCACAGCAAGAAATTAAAAAGGGCCATGCTTTAAGGCATATTGTGCGGCCCATGATTGGCTGGATGGCCGGCCAACCCGGGGCACGCGCCTGGCGTAAAGCCCTTACCGACTTTGCACAGCTAAACAAAAACCAAGCCAGCTACCTAGGGCAGGTATGGGACGATTGGCAAAAAAGGGCTCAGTCGTTGGCCTCGGCCTGAGAAGCCGAACCCTCGTCGGTAGGCCAATCGCGTATATAAGCTTTAAGCATATTGTTTTCGAATTGTTGGGCCGCCACTAAGGCGCGCGCCATATCGAAAAACGAGATAACGCCTTGCAAGACGGGGCCGTCCATAACCGGCATATAGCGCGCATGTTTGGCCAGCATTAAACGCTGAACCTCTTCGGCACTGGTGTTTGGGGTTACCGATAGCGGCGCATCGTCCATAATGCTGCGTACGGTGTTGTTACCCACTTCGCCATTATTGCTGTGTAAATGCCGAATGAGCTCGCGGAACGTAAGCATGCCAACAAGTTCGCCGTGTTCCATAATGACTAGCG
>DATGSD010000013.1:0-7751 GCA_035302965.1 Burkholderiaceae bacterium
CAACTACCCCGGTGGCCGCGAGTCTATCGAAGGCTTTAAGCGTCTGTACACAGGCGAAATTGCCGACGAGGTTTACATCAAACTTGGCCAACTCGATTTTTCTGCCGAACTGGCCCAAGCACGTGCCTCGGGCGCCGACTCGGTGTTTTTCTTCTTGCCAGGTGGCATGGGCATTAGCTTTATTAAGCAGCTCGAAGCCGCGGGTTTAAATAAAAACATGACGGTTTACATGCCGGGCTTTTCAGGCGACCAAGACACCATTAAAGCGGTTGGCGAGCCTATGCTGGGCACGTATAACTCGTCACAGTGGTCACCTGATCTCGATAACGAAGCCAACAAGCGCTTTGTTGCCGACTTCGAAAAAGAATACGGCCGCATTCCTACATTATATGCCTCGCAAGGCTACGATGCTGCCATGCTACTCGATGGCGCAATTCGTGACATCGACGGCAACATCGAAGACAAAAACGCCTTTCGCCAAGCGTTGCGCGATGCCAACTTCGATTCGGTACGCGGCAGCTTTAAATTTAATACCAACCAATATCCCATCCAAGATTACTACCTTCGCGTTGTCGAAAAAGACGACCAAGGGCGTATTACCAACCGCAAAGTTAGCTTAATTCTCGAAGATTATCACGATCCGTTTGCAGCCGAATGCAAGATGGATGTTACAAACTAAGGAAGCACCATGAGTTACACCAAGGAGCAACTTTCGGCGCTAATCCGCGACGATAGCGTCAACAAACTGGTCTATACCGACCCCGAAATTTTTGAACTCGAAATGGACCGCATCTACGGTCGTGCGTGGGTGTATGTGGGCCACGAAAGCCAGGTCCCCGAGGTGGGCGATTACGTCACCACCCGCATTGGCAACCAAGACGTCGTCATGGTTCGCGGAGTCGACAACAAGGTTCATGTGGTTTACAACCGCTGTCCTCACAAAGGCGCCAAAGTAGTGGCCGACGGGCGTGGTAATGCGGGTAAGTTTTTCCGCTGTCCCTACCACGCCTGGACTTTCCACCTCGATGGTCGCCACTTAGCAGCACCAATGCGACGTGGTTTCGAAAACACCAATTTCGATCCTTCCTCACCCGAGTTCTCCATGATTCCGGTGGCTCGCATCGAAAGCTATCGCGGCTTTGTCTTTGCCAACCAATCTGAAAACGGTATTGGCTTGCAAGACTTCCTTGGTGGTGTCTTAACCTCTATCGACAACCTTTGCGATCGCTCGCCCACTGGCGAAGTCGAAGTGGTGGGCGATTCGTTCAAAGTCGTTCAGCCCTCCAACTGGAAGGTCTTCTACGAAAACTTGCACGACACCATGCATGCTCGGGTTACGCACGAGTCTTCGTTTACGGCAGCCAAAGCGCAAGCCGAAAAACTTGGCGAAATGCCACTCGAGCTGCAAATCATGGTGGGTAATGGTCAGCCCTACGAATTCTGGGAAGACCTCAATTTAGTGGCCTTCGAAAACGGCCACGGCTATATGGAAGGCATTTTCGACCCCGGTGCTATCGACAGCGATCCAATCATGCGCAAGCACTACGAAATTCTGGCCGAAGCCCGTGGCGAAGAGCGCGCCCGCGAAATCCTTAGCGATAACCGCCATAACACGATTATTTATGGCAGCGGCTCACCCCACACAACCTTCCAGCAATTTCGTGTCATCCGACCCATATCGGTTAACCAAACCCAGGTCGAAATTCAGCTCTTTAGGCTAAAAGGGGCTCCCGAAGAAGTCTTTCATCGTGGCCTTATGTACGCCAACCTAATTAATTCGCCTTCTTCTAACGTCATGCCCGACGACATCGAAGTTTATGGCCGTTGCCAAGAGGGCAACCTAACCCACGGTGGCGATTGGATTAGCCAACACCGTTACGCCGGCACCGACGAAGAAATTCCTGGTGGTATGCGATCCATCAACGGTACTAGCGAACTGCCCATGCGCAACCAATTCCGCGCCTGGAAACGCTATATGCTCGAAGAAGCCTAGGAGACCAAACAATGCTATTTGATATCGATTTCGATGTCCGCTCTGACCAAGCCAAAAAGGTTAATGTTCCGCTCGAAACTTTTCATCAAGTTCAACAGTTTCTGTTCCACGAGGCGCGCTTGCTCGACGAGCGTCGTTGGGAAGAGTGGCAAGACCTCTGGACTGAAGAGGGCATGTACTGGATACCCCAGCAGTGGGGCCAAGAAAGCCCTTACGATCACATCTCGCTGTGCTGGGATAATAAAATGCTGCGCGAACTTCGCTTTCGCGTTCTCGAAAGCGAACGCAACTGGGCGCAACAGCCAATTACCCGCACCTCGCGTCTCATTAATAATGTCATGATCGATGGCTCAGACGACGACGGCTGCTTAATTGTGCGGTCTGTCTTTCAGGTTAGCGAATGGCGTAAAAACACCCAACGCCAACTTGCTGGCAACTATATTCACAAACTGGTTGCCGACGGCGATTCCTGGAAGATCCGTCTTAAGCAAGTTAATTTAATCAACTGCGATGCGGCCTTTACGCCCATCCAAATTTATCTCTAAGGGTTAACAGTTTGGCATGAGCTCTGCCCAAAATAATACGGCGCTAATCGCCCTGCACTACCAAAACGAAGTTCTGCACCCCGATGGCAAAATCCGGGTTGGCCTGCAGGCCGATAGCCCGTTGCGGCAGCAAGTCATTCAGTCAGCCAAACATATGTTTCAGTTGGCGCGCGAACGCAATGTGCCCATTATTCATGTGCGCATTGCGTTTCGCCCCGATTTTGCCGACCTCATCACCAACGCCCCTATTTTTAAAAATGTGGCCGCCATTCAAGCCTGCGTTGAGGGCAGCTGGGGCACGCAATACTATCCCGACTTACAACCGCTCGATAGCCCCCACGAGTTCGCCATAAAACACAGCCGCATCAATGGCTTTTATGGCTCACAACTCGAAGAAATTCTACGCGTAGTTGGTGCCCAACGCCTGCTAATTGCTGGAGTGGCAACCCATTCGGTAGTTGAAAGCACCGTGCGCCACGCCGTCGACATGGGTTACGAGGTGGCGGTTGCCGCCCAGGCCTGTGCCGCTGCCGACCAAAACACGCATCAGGCTTCGCTAAAAAGCATGAGCCTTATTGCCGAAATCCTAGAAAACCAACAACTCGCCGATTTTTTTGCCAAACAATAATATGACCCCTACTTCGTCGTCAGTTTCATCGTTAGCTGGTTTAAGCGGTAAAACCGCGATTGTTACCGGCAGCACCCAAGGTTTAGGCGCCGATGTCGCCCGCGTGTTAGCCAGCTACGGGGTTAACGTTGTTATTAGTGGGCGCAACACCGACAATGGTCAAGCACTTGCCGACGAAATCAACCAAACCGGCGCCAAACGCGCCACGTTTTACCAATCCGACATCCAAAACGACGACGATATCCAGGCCTGCATCCAACATGCCCTAAGCACCTTTGGTGGGCTCAACTTCCTGGTTAACAATGCCTGCTCGTACAACGACAGTGGTGTGCAATCTAGCCGTCAACAATGGCACGAAACCCTAGGGGTTAACCTGGTTTCGGCCGCCATGTTTTGCCAATTTGCCCTACCTCACCTTAAGCGCGGCAGCGTCATCATTAATATGGGCAGCACCGGCGGCAAATTTGGCGCTGCGGGTCGCGCCCTTTACCCGGCTTCTAAGGCGGCGCTAATGCAATTTACCCGCAACCTCGCCGTTACCGTAGCTGCCGACGGCATCAGGGCATTAAGCGTTTCTCCGGCCTGGACCTGGTCACCCTCGGTACAAAAACTTAGCCAAGGCTCGCGCCAAAAAGCCGACCAAGTTGGCGCCCACTTCCATCCTTTAGGGCGGGTTGGCGACGGCGCCGAAATAGGCCAAGCTATTGCCTTTTTGTGCTCTGACGGCGCGTCATGGATGACCGGTGTCGATATTCCGGTCGACGGTGGCTTCTCTAGCCTAGGGCCCGACCAAGGTATTGCGCCCTCACAATGGTTTACTACCTTATTACAGCAAAAAAACTAAGAAATAGCCCTAGTAAGCTGCGGGTAGAAGTTTGCCGCTAATGGCTAGCACTGGTAGTATAAAGTGCCAGCCGGCGGCGCCTATTCCTATTACTTGTAGCGTAATAAATCATGTCTCTGCATTCGTTCGAAGCCAACGCCATTACTGGCGAGGCCGTAAATTTAAGTAAATATAACGACCAAGTTGTGCTCGTCGTTAATGTTGCCTCTCGTTGCGGCTACACCCCGCAATACGAAGGCCTCGAAGAGCTTTACCAAACTTATAAAGACCAAGGCTTTACTATCTTGGGGTTTCCGTGTAATCAATTTGGCCAACAAGAGCCAGGCAATAGCATCGATATTTTGGCCTTTTGCTCAACACGCTACAAAATTAGCTTTCCTTTATTCGAAAAAATTGACGTCAATGGCCCCAATGCCCACCCCTTATACCAATGGCTTACTGCCGAAAAGCCGGGCATTTTAAAAACCGCCCCTATTAAATGGAATTTCACCAAATTTTTGGTGGGTCGCGACGGCCAAGTTATCGATCGTTTTGCGCCCGCAACCGTTCCCGACGATCTGCGCAAACCCATCGAAGCCGCGCTTGCAGCCGCTAAGGCTTAATAATTAATCAACCGTCAAGTGCCATATTGGCTGCCCTTATTAACCCTTATCAATTAGCAAACGCCTCATGATCGATCTCTATTATTGGACCACGCCAAACGGCCATAAAATTACCCTGTTTCTCGAAGAAACCGGCCTCGACTATAAAATTATTCCGGTCGATATTGCCAAAGGCGAACAATTCGAACCCAATTTCCTAGAAATTGCCCCCAATAACCGCATTCCGGCTTTAGTCGACCACTCGCCTGCCCAAGGCGATGAGCCCATCGCCATTTTTGAATCAGGCGCCATGTTGGTTTATTTAGCCGAAAAAACGGGGCAGTTTTTATCCGACGACTTGCGTGTGCGCCACGACACTTTGCAATGGTTGTTCTGGCAAATGGCTGGCCTAGGGCCTATGGCTGGGCAAAACCACCACTTTAATGTGTATGCGCCCGAAAAAATTCAATACGCCATCGACCGCTACGTTAACGAAACGGGTCGTCTCTATGGTGTCTTAAACAAACGCCTGGCCGATCGCGAATTTATCGCCGGCGATTATTCCATCGCCGACATGGCCTGCTACCCTTGGGTAGTACCGCACGAGCGTCAAGGCCAAAACCTCGACGATTTTCCTCATTTAAAGCGTTGGTTCGACGCTATTAAGCAGCGTCCGGCTACGGTTCGCGCTTACGAAAAAGCCAAAGAAATTAACCAAGGGCCTACCATTACAACCGACGAAGCCCGTAAAATACTGTTTGGACAAAGCGCCAAAACAGTGCGTTAAGGTTATTCATTAATAAAAGCTAGGGCATGGGTAAAAACAACAACATCACCGCGGGCTTACGCTTTCGAACGGCCATATTGGCGGCTTGCTGTTTGATACTAGCAGCCTGTGCCAGCCAGCCTTCAGCTACGCTATCGCGCATACCGGCCGACCAAATCGCCGACGAAACCAGCAAAAGCGGTTTATTTACCCAGCCCTTAAAATACGAAAAAACCGCCCCCAATTGCCGAGGCGACTGCCCTAGCCTTAAGGTCGACTCGTTAATCTTTCCAGGCGTGCCCATCTTAACCGAGCTAGTCGACCACGCCTTGGTCGTGCTTACGGCCATAGGCAGTGCTAGCCCACTGCCGTACACCACGCTAAACGAGTTCGAAGAGCACTACTGGCAAACCGCTGGCCCTCGCGACGAAACTCTGCTGTCAGCAAAAGCTATTTATCGTAATAAAAGCTTAACGGTGCTCGAACTCAACACCTGGCAATACTTCACCGGTGCGGCTCACGGTATACCAGCAACTCAATACCTTATTTGGGATAACGAACAAGAAAAAGTATTGGGCACTAACGATATTTTTCAGCCTGGGCGCTACGACGATTACGTCAAAATCTTGCAACAGGCTCATCAGCAGTGGGCGCAAAAAGCCATCAAAGAGTCACAACTCAATGCCGACGACTTCGAACGCCTCTGGCCATTTCAGCCCAACGATAACCTAGCGTTCACCGACAAAGGCATCGTCGTTAAATACAACGCCTACGACATCGCCCCTTACTACATGGGCCAACCTGAAATCCTGCTCGACTACCAACAACTAAGCGGCATCTTAAAGCCCGAGTATTTACCAAATTAAGCAAGTACTTGGCTCAAGGTTCGAGGGTCTGTCTAGCATTAAGCGTCTCTAAGCGTTTAGTTACCAGTTGATTAGTAGCTATACAAACGCGCTGTAGCGGTTAAAACGCTTGATCATCGCGCTCGAAGCGGTCTAAATCGAAATAACGCGATGTTGAACTTTCAGACGCGTCGCTGGTATCGCTGCCTGCAATAGAGCCCGAATCGGCTGCTGCGCTTGCCTGTGCAGCATCGCCTTCAGTCCAGGCAACAGCACCGTCACGGCCAGCTTCGCGGGCAGTGGCAACGCGGTGAGCTAGGTCGTCTAGCTTACGTGCTAGCGATTCGTGATCTTTGCGGCGGGCCCATAAGGCGGCGTCTTCACCCCGAATATTGACCGCCGTGGCATCGGCACCGGCGGCGACTAGAGCGCGAACAGTGCGCTCGCTACCGTCGTAAGCGGCCATCATGAGTGGGCTGGTGCCATCGGGTGATGGTGCATTAACCAAGGCATCGTTGGCAATTAAAAACTGCACCATATCTAGCTGCCCCTTAGACGCCGCATAATGCAAAGGCGACCAGCCTAGACGGTTGATTTCGGCACCATGTTCGATAAGTGCTTTTGCGCGTGGAATATCGCCAACAATGGCCACGTACATTAGCGGTGTTTCGTCGGTTTTGTTGGGCAAATTAACGTCGATATTTCGGTGTGATAGTAATAAATCGAATACTTGCCAAGCATCGTCGCGCACGGCTTGCATAATCGCCGGCTGACCGTTGCTATTAACCGCATTCGGGTCGGCGCCCAGGGCCAACTCATCGCGAACCAAATCGACCCTATCGTTGGCAATGGCTAACCAAAACGCCTCAGACTCAGCAAAAACGCGCGTGCCAAACAAACTAAACGACAATACTAACAACGCAGCTAACAGCCGCTGCCAGCGTATTAAAAAAGCCAGCGATGAGAACTGAGTCAAACCATAGAAACCACGTGAAGAATTAGCCATAACTTATTGATTTAACACTATTTAAATTAAGACACAAACCCAGAGCCGCAAGCCAATATAGAACTTACATTAAATATGCTTTGTAAGTGCTTGATTTACCACGATAACAGCACCTAACAACACTGAAAAATCATTGGCTTTACTTAATAACTCACTTTAATATCCATGCATAAGCTATTGATTTACCGCAATAATCCAATAAAAGCCATCAATTCCTTCGGAAAGTCATCGTCCAATCTCAGGCAGTCACGGGCTTAGCTTTCGAAAACAAGCGGAAAAAGTTGTCGGTACTGGCTTTGGCAATTTCGCTTAGGGTTTGCTGGCGTAAATTGGCAATTTTTTCGGCCACATGAACCACTAAAGAGGGGTCGTTAGTTTTACCGCGATAAGGTACCGGCGCTAAAAACGGCGCATCTGTTTCAATTAATAAACGATCTAATGGCAACCAGGCCGCCAATTTTTGTAAATCTTGGGCATTTTTAAACGTCACAATGCCCGATAGCGAAATATAAAAACCCATATCCATGGCCGCTTCTGCCATTT
>DATGSD010000014.1:0-4434 GCA_035302965.1 Burkholderiaceae bacterium
GCCTGCTCAAACGATTCCATAGCGCCATAGAACAAAGGCCCTTCGATGTTGTAAATCATTACACCCTCTGGGATATGCAAAATGCCTTCATGGGCAAATTCTTTTTGCACGGTTTCAAGCGGTTGCTTGCTAGTAACAACCGAACTGGCCATGCGCCGCAGAAAATGGAACATCGCCAAAATAACACCGATGTTTACGGCAACTACTAAGTCGGCAAAAACGGTTAAACCAAAGGTAATTAACAAAATTACAACATCAGCACGGGGTGCTTTACGCACCATTTTGATGAAATGCTTGGCTTCGCTCATATTCCAGGCGACCACAAACAAAATGGCCGCCAACGTAGCTAAGGGTACATTCGCCGCATAAGGTGCCAAAATTAAAATAATTAAAAGTAAGGTGATGCAATGCACTACGCCAGCTAATGGGCTTGTACCCCCATTACGGATGTTGGTTGCCGTACGAGCAATTGCACCGGTTGCGGCAATACCACCAAAAAGCGGCGACAAAATATTGGCAACCCCTTGTCCTGCCAGCTCTTGGTTGGAATTATGTCGCGTACCCGCCATGCCATCGGCCACCACAGCCGACAATAAGGATTCGATGGCACCTAACATGGCAATTGCAAACGCTGGGCCTATTAATTCGACAATTCGACCCAAAGTAATTTCGGGCAATTTAGGTGAGGGAAAGCCGCGGGGAATTTCGCCAAAAGTTGAACCAATAGTGGCTACCGATTCGAACTGAAAAACCGCCTGCACTACTGTGGCAATAATGAGCGCTGCCAGCGGCCCTGGTACCCGACGAAAACGTGGAATACGCGCTGTGTAAATAACGATAATTAAGGAAATAACCCCGAAAGCCGTTGTAATTAATGAGAGCTGCGGAAAAACCTTGGCAAAACCCCAAAGTTTTTCATGAAAATACTGGCCTTCTACCGTCGGTAAACCAAAAAACTCTTGCCACTGACCGACAAAAATAATAACCCCAATACCTGCGGTAAAACCAATAATAACGGGCCGAGGAATAAATTTAATAACCGCACCCAGGCGTGCCACCCCAAGGGCAAATAAAATAATACCGGCCATTAATGTGGCGATTTGTAGTCCATCAACCCCATGTTGCGCCACAATACCGGATAAAATAACAATAAATGCCCCGGTTGGGCCGGCAATTTGCACGCGGCTGCCGCCTAACAAAGAAACTGCTAAGCCAGCTACAATAGCCGTGTAAATTCCTTGCTCGGGTTTTACCCCCGATGCAATCGCAAACGCCATGGCTAGTGGTAAAGCAACTACGCCAACAATGACCCCGGCAATAATATTATTGGCCCAGTGTTTGCGAGAGTATAATCCCGCTCGATACGCCTCAAGTGCGACAAACATAGTTGTTAAAATTCTCCCTACAAAAAGAAACTAATTATAATGCGCGCCATACGGTTACGAATGGCTGTGCTGGCAAACCTTATTTATTTACAGGCTGTCAAGCCCCAACCATTGGGCAAATTGCCATTACAATAGCCCCACCCTCCGACCATAGAGATTACAGTGAGAAAAGTAGTACGCGCTAAGCTGCACGGTATACGGGTTACCGGTGCCGACCTCGATTACCATGGCTCGATTACGCTCGACCCCGATCATTGCGAAGCGGCCGGCATCTTACCGATGGAATTTGTTGACATCTGGAATAAAAACTCGGGTGCCCGTATAAGCACTTACGTTATTTACGGCGAACGCGGCTCGCGTTGCTGCATTTTAAATGGCGCTGCTGCCCGAACCTGCCAACCGGGCGACGAAGTCATTATTTGTAACGCTTCTTATATTAATGAAAGCGAACTAGAAAGCATTAAGCCAGTAATTTTAACGTTTAATGCCGATAACTCGATTAACGAGCGTCTGGGCTACGAAGTTACCCGCGACGATTACGGCCGCCTAAAGTTTGACATCGTTAAATTTAGCTAAGCCTTGTTGGTATACACAAGGCCGATTGCAGCTACTTACCTTGCTGGGCGAATTTACGGTATAGCCGCTATTTAGTTAAACCGCATGCACATAGCAAATGCTGTCTAACACCCAATGTTTTTACTTGTTTTTAGCCGGCAAACCCTCCTTCATCTAAGAAGCGTTGTTCGTCGGCCGTTGTGCGACGACCTAAAACCGTATTGCGGTGTGGGAAGCGGCCAAACTTTTCGATGATTTCGTGGTGCCCGTGAGCCCACTTTAAAGCATCGGGAGCATAACGCTGATACAGCTCAACAGCCCGAACTTGGTGGCTTAAATTTTCGGAATGCATATACGGCAAAGCCATAAATTTGCGCAAGGCTGGCTCGATTTGTTCGATAAAACCGGCTTTTAATGCCCTTTCGGCATACGATAAAGCCAAGGTATCGGTAGCGTACATGTGAGGGCTATCACGAAAAGCATTACGCGGAAACTGATCGAGCAAAATAATTAAGGCCAAAGCCGAATACGGTTGCGATGCCCAGTTATCGTATTCGCGCCGCGACGCAGCAAAATGCAAATCGTAAAATTTTTGTTTAAAAAGTGCATCGAAATTTTCGTCTTTACTGAACCACTTTTCGGGGCCAGCCTCTAGCCAAAAATTAACAACTTCTTGGGCCTGGGCGGGAGCTTGTTTACGATTTTCGGAAAACTTCTGATCGATAGACATTGTTGTTTTTCCTTTAGCGCCCGGCCTGTTTGGCGGTTTTTCCGTAAGCCATACCCATATTCATGCTAGGAAAATCGCATAAACGGGTACGCACGTGTTCTTGAGAAACCCCAAGGCTTTCTTCAGCGACGCGGCTAAGCTCGGCAATTAGTTCGGCTTTCATGGCCTCGCTGCGCCCTTCGATTAAATCGATATCAAACAATACCATTGGAGCATCGAACGAACCCGCGCAGATATAATCGCCCCGACCTACTTCGTGCAAGGTGATTCGAATCGACTCGACCGGCGCCTTGAGGACAGTTTGAATGGTGTCGCTACTAGCCTGTAGAAGCGCTTTTTTTTGAGCAGCGTTGAACGCTTGTGTGGTAATAACGGTAACAAAAGGCATGAAGATTCTCGGGTAGATTGATTGAGATAGTAACCCTACTAGTTTAGCGTAGGCACGTATTGCAGGTAAGTTTTTATACGAATAAGAAGTTAGCGCGGTACACTAGCCCTTAAATTAACCAAAAAGGCCAAAGTAAGTATTATGTCGTATCTTGCTATTAAACATATTCATATAAGCGCGGCTGCCATTAGTATTGCTTTGTTTGTTTTACGCGCAGCGTGGTCGGTGGCCGAATCTCCGCATCTTAAAACATGGTTTGCACGCGTAGTACCGCATATTATTGACACCATTTTATTAATTGCCGGTGTTGCACTAGCCATACAAATCGGGCCATTTCAGCCTTGGATTATTGCGAAAGTAGTTGGCATTATTGCCTACATTGTTGTAGGTACCATTGCAATTAAACGTGGCAAAACCAGAGCCACCCGTGCAATTGCTGCTGTTTTTGCTGTACTTATATTTGCCTATATTGTAGGCATCGCATTAAACAAGCAAATTTGGTATTTTTAAGCAGCTTATTGATTAGGCTTATAGCCACTAAAAACGTTATTTAGCAACTATAAGCCGTTTAATTTAGGCATTAACTTTGTTTTAATTGCTGAACCACTTCAACAATGCGATTTAATTCGGCCTGGCCTTCGGGTGTAGCAAAATAATCGCGACCCTCGTCCGTGGCAAGGTGCGACAAAATAGAGCTGGCGCTAGCACCATACTGGGCTAAACGTGCCGGTAAATTCGCATAAACGGGCTCAGGCCGATTTGGAGCCATGCCTTCGTAAATTCGGCCTTTGCGATAAACAAATGCCCTGCCGCGCCCACCTTCGGGTTTCATTTCGAGTAACACCGGTGCTTGATCGCTTTTGCGCCACTTACGGCGTGGTGTCGACTGGCGTCGTGTAGCTGTTGCCCGTTGGCGACCGCTAGGCTTTAATTGTGCAGCTGAAAATAATTCGGACGGTTGGATGCGGTATTGCTCGATTAATTGTTGGATTTTTTCAACTTCGCTTTGTCGGTTTTGTTGGTGCAATAAATGCTGTTGCCGCAAGGCTTGCAGCTCTTGTAGCTCGGCCTCGGAGAGCTCAACAAAACGTGCTAATAAATCTTGAAAGCGTTGTTGCTTTTGGGGTTCGAGTAACAACACAGTATTTAACTGGATGGTTTCCATTTAGTGGCATCCTGATTTAATAATTAAACACGTAATATTATTAGCGCTGGTATTATCACGTTTTTACCAAACCGATTAAAAGGCTGGCACCGATTTATACATTAACTAGTAGCGCAACAAGCTACTGGCAAATATTACGTTTAATTATATATGCTGCTATTAATTAACTCAAACAAAGCTTGGTAAATCGTTTGCTAGTTACAAAAATAAA
>DATGSD010000015.1:0-5997 GCA_035302965.1 Burkholderiaceae bacterium
GACCAACAGCGATAGATTTGTTCAATCAGAAGGACACGAACGAAAGGGTGGGCCATCGTCAGTGATGATAAGCGCCACTGTGTGTTGCATTGTTTTTTTAAACCTTCGTCAAGGCCATCGGGCCCACCAATTAAAAAATTAATGGTAAAGCCGCTTTCATGCCATTGCGCAAGCTGTTGCGCCATTTGCTCGGTGTTGATGTCTTTTCCGCGTTCATCGAGGGCAACAAGGAATTCGCCAGGGTTGAAGTGCGAACGGATTCTTTGCGCTTCAAGTTCTAAGAATTGCTGAGTGTTCTGCCGGCTGTTACGTATTTGAGGCTTAATCTCGTGCAAGCTGATAGCAATGTGTCGCGGGAAGCGTTTGCTGTAATCGTTCCAGGCAGTTTGAACCCAATTTGGCATGCGGTTTCCAACCGCAATAATTCGAATTTTCATGCCATGTAGTGCTAACCGATTGTGCGGCCAGAGGGTTTAAAAAGACATGCCATCGGGGTGGACCGGCACTGTTTGAGTGGATTGCGGCAAAAGCTTCATCCGTACGGGTTTGTCGCCCCAGATTTCTTCAAGGTTGTAATAGTTACGGATTGCGGGCAACATGCAGTGTAAAACCAGGTCGCCCAAGTCGACTAAAACCCATTCGCCGGTATCTTCGCCTTCGCGGGCGATAATTTCGACGTCGTGAGCGCGCGCCTGATCCATAACGTGGTGGGCCAGAGCACGAGTTTGTCGATCGGATAAGCCGGTAGCGATAACCACGCGATCGAAAAGGCCAGTTAGGTGGCTGGTGTTAAAAATTTTGATGTCGTAGGCTTTGGCGTCTTCGAGGGCGTCGACAACCAGGCGTTGCAATTTTTGTATATTCATCCGCTTTATATAAGCTCAAAATAAGAATTAGGATGAGGTCGGCTTAGGAAGATAAAGCCGATGCCTCGTAATGTAATTATGGACGTTGGCGTCGAGCATGTCATCAACAGGCAAATTATGCGCCAGGTTTCCGCGGATTTGTGTCGCCGAAATGTTTGAGGGGGTAAATGGTAATTCGATGACGGTTCGTTCGAGGCGTTTTAAATGTTTAGCTAATCGGTCGGGTATTTGTGCACTTGAATTAGGACGTCGGGCTACTACCAAAATGACTTTTCTTGCGATGTCGCTCCAACGATGCCAAGTGCAAAAGTTTTCGAGTTGGTCGCTGCCTAATAACCAATAATAGTTGGCGTCAGGGGCTAGTTCGTTAATTGTATCAATGGTGTAGGTTTTGCCACCCCGTTCGATTTCTGATGGATTGACGACAATACGATCGTTATGCGCGCTGGCCAATTCGAGCATTTCTAAGCGTTGCTGTGGCGTTGCAATTAGCGGACTGCGTTGCCAGGGGTTGGCAGCGGGGATAATTTGTAGTTGGTCGAGCGATAGTGTAGCAATGGCAGTTTCTGCCAGCTCTATGTGAGCTTTATGGACGGGATCGAAACTGCCCCCAAGTAAGCCGATTCGTTTTACAGCCATTGTCGTGGTTTTAAATACTCGTAAAGCTTGGCCTCGGGTGTACCGGGTTCGGGCTGCCAGTTGTAACGCCAACTAGCATTGGGCGGCATCGACATTAGTATTGATTCGGTGCGCCCGCCCGATTGCAGGCCAAAAAGTGTACCGCGGTCAAACACTAGATTGAACTCAACATAGCGTCCACGGCGATACGACTGGAATTCGCGTTCGCGGGCGGTGTAAGGTTTATCGCGGCGTTTTTCAACGATAGGCATATAGGCGTCTAGAAAGCAGTCGCCAACCGAGCGAGTCATGGCGAAGCTATTCTCGAAACCATCTTCGTTGACGTCATCGAAAAATATGCCGCCAACGCCGCGCGTTTCGTTACGGTGTTTAAGGTAAAAATATTGGTCGCACCAGCTTTTGTAGGCTTCGTATTTGTTATCCCCAAACTCATTAACAGCGTTTTTACACACTTGATGAAAGTGTTTAGCGTCTTCTTCAAAAATGTAATAGGGGGTCAGGTCAAGCCCGCCACCAAACCAAAACACGTCAGGCTCATTATTGCCATGCGCCACAAAAAGTCGAACATTCATGTGGGTGGTTGGTATATAGGGGTTGCGCGGATGAATGACCAGCGATACGCCCATAGCCTCCCAGGGCCTGCCAGTTAATTCACGTCGTTGTGCTGTTGCCGAAGGGGGCAGGGTGCTACCCTTAACATGGCTAAATAATACGCCTGCTCGTTCGAAAAGCTCGCCACCCTCGAGTAAGCGCGACAGGCCTCCGCCACCTTCATCACGGGTCCAGGGGTCAGACAGAAAGCGCGCGCCGCCGGCTTCTTCAAGCGACTGTACGATACGCGATTGTAGATCGACGAAATAGTCGTAAGTATCCGAGAGCGGTAATACCATAAAGCTATCCTGTGGGTATTGAAGAGCTAGCTGGCCATTAAAAAAGGGCAGTTAGCTAGATGACTCAGCTTGATCTCGTAGGGCACGCCAGCCGATATCGTTACGGTATTGCTGGCCATCGAAGTCGATTAAATGAACTTGACGGTAAGCTTTGGCTTGTGCACGCTTAACCGAATCGCCTAGAGCCGTAACACATAGTACGCGCCCGCCTGCGGTTTTTAGCACCTCGCCATCGAGCTTAGTGCCGCCATGGAAAACCAGGCAATCGTCGGTATTTTCTGGAATATGAATAGTATCGCCGGTGCGTGGTGTGTCGGGATAGTTTTTAGCCGCCATGACGACACCTAACGCTGTACGACGATCCCATTCGATTTCCGCCTGATCAAGTTTACCGTCTAGAGCTAACTCGAAAACCGTGGCTAAGTCGCTGCGGACACGCATCATAATCGGTTGACCCTCTGGGTCGCCCATGCGGCAATTGTATTCAAGTACTTTGAGGGTGCGATCGGCGTCACTGCCTTCGCCAATCATGAGCCCAGCATATAAAAAACCCGTAAATGGCAAGCCCTCGTCGAGCATCCCTTTTAATGTGGGACGAATGACTTCTTGCATAATGCGATTATGCAAATCGGGTGTAATAACTGGCGCTGGTGAATAGGCTCCCATGCCACCGGTGTTGGGGCCTTGGTCGCCGTCTAAAAGGCGTTTGTGATCTTGGCTGGTGGCAAGCGGTAAAACATGTTCGCGGTCGCATAAGGCAATGAAACTGGCTTCTTCGCCCTCGAGATATTCTTCGATGACGACGCGGCTACCGTCTGTGGAGGCCCCGATATTATCTAGAAAGATTTTATCGATGGCATCGTGTGCTTCGGCGACGCTTGTAGCAACGGTAACGCCTTTGCCAGCTGCTAAACCATCGGCTTTAACAACAATGGGTGCGCCTTGGTCGCTGACATAATTTTTAGCACTCTCGGCATCGTTAAATGTTTGATAAGCTGCTGTTGGAATGCCATGACGAACCATAAAGGCTTTGGCGAAATCTTTAGAGCTTTCAAGTTGGGCAGCCGCTTTGCTGGGGCCGAAGATTTTAATCCCGGCTGCGCGAAATGCATCGACGACTCCGGCAGCCAAGGGCGCTTCTGGCCCGACAACGGCAAAGGTGATGTTTTCTTGCTGGGCAAATTGTAGCCATTCATCGACGGTATTTAACGGCGCATTCTGCATTTTTAAAGCTTGTGCCGTGCCGCCGTTGCCGGGGGCAACAAAAACTTTTTGCACGCGTTCTGATTGGGCAAGTCGCCAAGCCAGGGCGTGTTCGCGTCCGCCGCTGCCGATAACGAGTAATTTCATGGTGTTCCGGGTTGAAAGGCTAATCGCTAAATGCGAATTATTAGTGGTGTAGGAGAGTTGACACCTAAAAGTGTCGGGGTTTAAGCGTCGTCGGCTTCGTCGAAGACGGCTGTAGTGTAGACCTCTTGGACATCCTCAAGCCCTTCAAGCATGTCGAGTAATTTTCGCATCGTGATGGCTTCTTGCCCTTCGAGCTCGATTTCATTGAGTGCTTTCATGGTGACTTGCTGAATTTCGGGTACAAGTCCAGCGTCGGCAAAGGCTTTTTGAACAGCACTGTAGTCGGATGGCTCGCAGGTGACCTCGATCATGCCATCGTCATCGAGGTGGATGTCATCGGCGCCAGCCTCGAGCCCAGCCTCCATAACCGCTTCTTCGTTGGTTCCGGGCGCAAAAATAAATTGTCCACAGTGTCTAAATTGAAAGCTAACGCAGCCGTCTTGGCCCAAATTGCCGCCGTGACGACTGAAGGCGTGCCGTACTTCGGCTACTGTACGGTTGTTGTTATCGGTCATACAGTCGACCATAACGGCCGCACCCGAAACGCCGTAGCCTTCGTAGCGAATTTCTTCATAGTTGCTGCCTTCGGTGCCGCCACTGCCGCGGGTAATTGCCCGTTGGATGTTGTCTTTCGGCATGTTTGCTGCCGTGGCTTTTTCGAGGGCGAGGCGCAAACGCGGGTTGGAATCAGGGTCAGGGCCGCCATCGCGGGCGGCGACAGTGATTTCGCGAATAATTCGTGTCCAGAGCTTGCCGCGTTTCGCATCTTGGCGACCTTTGCGGTGCTGGATGTTTGCCCATTTACTATGTCCGGCCATATTACAAAAGATAGAGAACGATGAATAATAAAAGGTTTATTTTACCGCTTGTACAAAGAAACGCTTGCCACGCCTTAGAATGTTGGGGGCTTAGTGCCTTTTATTATGCCAAGTCGCCATTCGTTAAGCGAATTTTTGAATAGCTAGCTTCTTTGTAGTATGCGCCGTTATATTAAACTATGTTCACGCTTGGGTCTTGATGCAGAATACTAAAAGCCTGATTTGTATCAACGACCATAACAACATTTGCTTTTGGCATCTCGATTTAAACCGACACAAACCAGACACCAGGCCCTCGAGGGCATTTTTGTAAGTCTATGCCAAGCAAGTTAATTGCTAGTCGACGTAGGCGTATAGTATTTTTGTGCGTTTCGTTCATGTCTACGTTAACAAGACAAAGCAACTAAGGTATCCAGGAGGTTTTGTGCAAGCTGAAGCTGTACTTATTAGTCAACATGGTGGGCCCGAGGTTTTAGAATTAAAAAAAATAAAGGTGCCGCAACCCCAAGCCGATCAAGTAACCATTCAGCAAAAAGCGATTGGTTTGAACTTTATCGATATTTATTTACGAACTGGCTTGTATAAGCACGATTTGCCACATGGCCTCGGTTTTGAAGCAGCCGGCGAGGTTGTGGCGGTGGGTGCAAATGTTTCGCATTTAACACCTGGCGATCGGGTTGTTTATGGGATGGGGCCAGCGGGCGCCTATACAAGTTTGCGAACACTAGACGCTAATTACGTTGTTAAAATTCCAGATAATTTAAGTTTCGAGCAAGCCGCCGCCCTGTATATGAAGGGTTTAACCGTGCAGTGCTTGTTTCGCCAAGTGCATGCTTTACAAAATGGTCAAACAATTTTGTTTCATGCGGCAGCTGGTGGTGTTGGTTTACTGGCTTGCCAATGGGCAAAAGCCCTAGGTGTTCGCCTTATTGGCACAGTTTCCACCCCAGAAAAAGCACAGCAAGCGCTCGAGCACGGTGCCTGGAAAACGATTAATTACACCCAAGAAAACGTTGTGCAAAAAGTGCTCGAGTTTACCGATCAAAAGAAACTTCCAGTTGTTTACGACAGTGTTGGGCAAGCTACGTGGTTGCAGTCGCTCGATTGTTTAGCGCCGCGCGGCTTAATGGTAAGTTTTGGTAATGCTTCTGGGCCGGTTACGAACGTGAACCTTGCCGATTTGGCATCACGCGGTTCTTTATATGTAACGCGGCCCAGCATGACGCATTTTGTTGATACGCCGCAAGCGTTGCAAGCGGCTAGCCAAGAAGTGTTCGATTTATTCGATCAAGGAAAGCTTCGTGTAACGGTTGGACAACGCTTTGCCTTGCGTGACGCCGCGCAAGCGCATAAAGCCTTGGCGGCGCGAAAAACGATTGGCGCAACGGTATTGTTGCCTTAATCTTCTAAATGGTAGCGGCTAACGAGATCAAC
>DATGSD010000016.1:0-3161 GCA_035302965.1 Burkholderiaceae bacterium
CTTCGCGCACCGCTTCGTAGTAACGCACATAACCGGTGCAGCGGCAAATATGGTCTTCTAAGGCCGCACTGATTGCCGTTTCGAGGTTTTCACGCTTGACGGGCTGGCGTTTTAATTGATCGATAAACACCGTGGCACCCGAGACAAAACCCGGTGTGCAATAGCTGCACTGAAACGCAAAGTTATCGACAAACGCCTGCTGTATGGGGCTTAGCGCCTTAACCTGCCCTTTATCGTCGAGCTCGGCATGACCTTCGATGGTAATGATTTCCTTCCCGTCAAACATATGGGCACCATAAATGCAGGTACGGGTTTGTTTCTTAGAACCGTCTTTAGCCACCTCAATAACCGTACACGCGTGGCAAATGCCCTGGCCACAACCAAAGCGCGTACCCGTTAAATTGACATAGTGGTGAAGAAAATCGACCATAGGCATGCCAACCGGCACATCAAACGGCCCAACTTTTTTGTGGTTGATTGTCAACGA
Source organism: Burkholderiaceae bacterium (assembly GCA_035302965.1). Lineage (GTDB taxonomy): Bacteria > Pseudomonadota > Gammaproteobacteria > Burkholderiales > Burkholderiaceae_B > DATGSD01. Next base: position 488 of record DATGSD010000016.1, read on the forward strand.
CAGAGGTTGTTTTTCTATGCTCATGTCTCTAGTGCCTTTTTAATTTTGTCAGCCGTCCATGGCAGCTCGTAAAGCCGCTTACCAATGGCGTGCGCGATAGCATTACCCGTTGCCGCAATAACTGGTAGCGAAACCACTTCGGCCAGCCCCTTAGGTGGCGAGGTTTCAGTAAGCGGCGGCAAATAGTCGACTGTCTGGTTCCAAACGGCCACATCCGAACCGCGCGGCAAGGTGTAGCGATTAAAATTCCAACTGCCATCGCCTGGGCCATCTTCATACAGCGGAAACTCTTCCATTAAGGCCTGCCCTATCCCCATGGCGACGCCGCCTTGTTGCTGCCCAGAAACCAACTCGGGCACCACAACCTGGCCAGGATCTAGCAAATTATGGTGGCTTAAAATTTTGACATCACCGGTAAATGTGTTGACATCAAGCTCGACCAAACAAGCCGCTGGGGTATAAGTCGTGACGCCGGCATTGCTGCGTTGCGTGGGCGGGAAATTAACCTTGCTACGCTTAATAAAGTCGTAACCGCCTGTTGTCATACGCTTTTTTAACGACTCTGGGGCGCCATCACCATACCGCAGCGCCAAGGCGTCTAATGGTAAGGTGCGCACACCAAAGCCCGGGATGTCAAACTGGGCTGTAGCCCACTGCCAACGGCTAAAGCAATGCACCGCCACACCGGTAATTAAACCCATTTCGTGGGCTTTTTTGGCGATGGTTTCGAAACTTAAGGCTGCCATGCCGCCGCCCCCGATGCCGCCCGGCACGGCACGCAAGTCGGCATGCGTCATAAAGCCACTCGCTAATTCGCCGCCGGCCCCACCTTCGCTCCAGAGCGCTTTGGCAGCGGGCCAAATGCTGTATTCAAGTAAAAACTGAGCCGCCTGACGCGTTCCAAACCCCACAAAGTACACCGAGTTAGACGCACTCATGGGAGGCAAAAAAGAAGGCACCCAAAACGGGTCTTGCGCAAATTTATCTTCGTCGGCCTGAGACGTGGTAAAGGGTTCGTAATTGCTGCTTAATGGCAATTCGGGAAACTCGGTAAGCCCAAATTGAGCGTCGTCGGGCACCTTGCCTAGCACATCGCTAACCATGACCTGCTGCGCAGTTGTGGCTCCGGTACCAATTTCTTGGACACAGTGGCGCATGGTTAAACGTCCTTGGGCATCAAACTCGAGTACCAAGGCACTGCTATCGGCGCCGTTGCCATAATCTTTTTGCACCTGGGCAAAGCCCACCCCATATTTATGCCCAGGGTTAGCCGCATCGTAGTCGCGCTTTTTTTGTTCTTTATTAAGCCAAAGAGGGTGCTTTGACGCCCTGTCTAGCATTTCTTTCAGGCGCGGGTCGCCCATTTGAACCGCACCTTGTGTATTCGGATATTGCGGCTGCAACACGTTTTTGCGCCGCAACTCGATGGCATCAATATTTAATTGCTGAGCAAGTTCGTCAACCATTAGCTCGGTCATGCTCATGGTTTGCAAACTGCCATAGCCGCGCATCGACCCCGATTCGACTGCCGGCGTAGCAGTTGCCACACCAGCCAAATCAGATTTGGGGAAATAATAGTTGGATTGTGCAGCTGTCGCCCCTACCTGGGCAACGCTAAACGAGTAATTAGCGCGGCCACCGCCGTTAAAATCATAAAGGCCTTTTAAAATTTCGAATTGGCCACTTTTACGATCGGCAACCAAGGTGACATCCATTTTGGCCGCGTGCCGCTTAATGCCCATCTGAAATTGCTCGAAGCGATCGTTAACTAAGCGCAACGGCAAACCCTGGCTGTAAAAGCACGCCGCAATAACGTAAAACGGGAAAATCGAATGGTCTTTAGACCCGTAGCCAACAGTAGTACCCGTAAGGATTTTTATCTGCTCAACTGGATACTTTTTATTGTCTTTAACCATGAAAGCGGCAACGCGTGCCACCTCGTAGGGCGATTGGGTTGCCACCAATAAATGCAAAGTGCGGGTATTGGCGTCGTACCAAGCATTACCGTTGTCCGTTTCCATGGCTGCCGGCTCAATGGCCTGGGTATAGCCCTGGCGATTAAGCACGATTTTTTCGGGGTTGTTTTTAGCGTCAGCAATATCAGCTTCGATGGCCGCCGCAATATCCATGCCTTCGCGCATGAGATGCGCGGTTTCAGCAACAAGCTGCTCAGGGTCGCGCACCCCACCCCCGCCACGATGCTTACCTTGCACCGACGCCGGCAAAAACGGGTTTTTATCGTCTGGGTCGGCTGGTGGCCATACCACCTTTCCATCTTTAAATGCCCCCCAAATAACGGCGTCTTTAACAGCCGAGAAAACATCGTCATCTTTAGGCGTTGGCCCGCCCAAACGCACATAACGAGCTGCACCGTAGTTGGCGGGTACTGAGGCCGGCGCATCGGCACCGTATTGCACTACACCTTCAGCAAAACGCAGCTGCCGTTTGGCCATCTCGTAGCGCTCGAAGTCGTTATACACCAGCAAAGCAACTGGGTGGCCATACATAGGGGCGGTTTCGCCTTGCGGCACTAAAAGATAACGGCCGTAAAAATCGATGCCCAAATCGGCTGGCGCAGGCGCTTCGAGACCATCGGCCGCCATATCGGCGTGGTAGATTAGCTGATCGGGTTGTAATTCGGGAGCCAAGCCCGACAAGTCAACTTTTTCGAATA
>DATGSD010000017.1:0-2423 GCA_035302965.1 Burkholderiaceae bacterium
TATCTGCATCTCGATACGCTGCTTAGTGCGCAACACCCCTTATCGTCTAAACACGACGAGGTTTTGTTCATTATTCAGCATCAAACCAGCGAACTCTGGATGAAGCTTATGCTGCACGAGCTGGTAGCCGCTATGGATCACCTCGATGCCGACGAACTTCAGCCCTCATTAAAAAATCTCGCGCGTGTGCACCGAATTATGGATCAATTGGTAGCGGCCTGGGATGTTCTCTCTACCATGACGCCCCCCGAATACACGGCGTTTCGGCCCTATCTTGCTCAATCTAGCGGTTTCCAAAGCTTTCAATACCGACAAATCGAATTTGCTTTTGGTAATAAAAACCGCGCCATGCTAAAACCGCATCAGCACAACCCCAAACGCTACGAACGCGTCAAGCAATTTCTTGAAGCGCCTTCGTTCTACGACAAAACCTTACAAGCAATGGCACGCAAAGGCTTGGCCATCCCCGCCGACTATCTTGAGCGCGACTGGAGCCAAGCGTATCAAGCCAGCCCCGAGGTAGAGGCCGCCTGGCTAACGGTTTATCAGAACCCCGAAAAACATTGGAACCTTTACCAATTAGGCGAAAAACTTACCGACCTCGAAGACGCCTTCCGTTTGTGGCGCTTCAGGCATGTCACTACGGTCGAACGCATCATCGGCTTTAAGCGCGGCACGGGTGGTACATCGGGTGTCACCTATCTTCGTAAAATGCTCGATGTCGTCTTATTCCCCGAACTCTGGACATTACGCACCTCACTCTAACAACCCTTACAGCTATGACATTACACAAACATCGTTCACGCATGGTTACCCAAGGCTTGGGGCGCGCCGCGCACCGAGCCTTTTTGCACGGCACCGGCCTAAGCAAGGCCGACCTCGATAAATCTATGGTGGGTATTGTTACTACCCAAGGTGAAAACACCCCCTGCTCAATGGCTTTAGCGCCACAAGCCGATCGGGCTCGTTTAGGGGTTGCTGCCGGCGGCGGCGTACCAATTACCTTCTCAACCATTTCTATTTCTGATGGCGTTTCCATGAACCACGAAGGCATGCGCATGAGTTTAATCTCGCGCGAAACCATTGCCGACAGTGTCGAGCTGGTGGTGCGGGGTCATGGTTACGATGGTTTAGTCAGCTTTGCCGGCTGCGATAAAACCTTGCCAGCCATGATGATGGCAATGTTGCGTGTCAATGTTCCCTCGGTTTTTATTTATGGGGGTTCTACCTTGCCAGGCCACGTCGGGCGTAAGCAACACACGGTTCTCGATACAGTCGAGGGGGTCGGCGGGGTACAAAGCGGCGAAATCCCGCTTAAAGATTTAACCGCCCTCGAACTCAGCTGCTTCCCTTCAATTGGCTCTTGCCCCGGCATGTTCACAGCCAACACCATGGCCATGGTTGGCGAGGCGCTAGGCCTATCGCCCTTGGGTTCGTCGATGATGCCGGCGGTTTATAGCGCCCGCTTTGCCTTAGCCAAACAGGCTGGCGAACGAGTCATGGAAATCATCCAAAATGGCGGGCCTTTGCCGCGCGACCTTGTTACCCGCAAAAGCCTCGAAAACGCCTGCGCCGCCGTTGCGGCAACGGGTGGCTCTACCAATGCGGCGTTACACATCCCGGCAATCGCACACGAAGCCGGCATTCGCTTTACGCTAAAAGATGTAGGCGAAGTCTTTAAACGCACCCCGCTTATTGCTAGCTTGCAGCCTGGCGGCCAATATTTAGCCCGCGACTTACACGAAATTGGCGGCGCACCCGTAATCTTTAAAGAACTCTTACGCGGTGGTTATATGCACGGCGATGTACTCACCCACAGCGGCCAAACCTTGGCTGACGCCCTAGCCGACGTAGCTGCACCCGACGGCGAAATTGTCGTTAGCTGCGATAAGCCCATCCATAAAACTGGTGGCGTAGCAATTTTAACGGGCAACTTAGCCCCAGACGGCGCTTTACTTAAAACCGCCGGGCTAAAGTCGCTTAAATTTACGGGTCGTGCTCGCGTCTTTGAAAACGAAGATGCCTGCTGGCGCGAAGTTGAAAAACGTAACTACGAAATTGGCGACGTTTTAGTTATCCGCAACGAAGGCCCACGCGGCGGCCCAGGCATGCGCGAAATGCTAAGCGTCACAGCCGCCTTGTACGGGCAAGGGGTTGGCGAAGAAATCGCCCTGCTTACCGACGGCCGTTTCTCGGGTGCCAGCCGTGGCATGTGTGTTGGCTACGTTAGCCCAGAAGCCACCTCTGGTGGCTTAATCGCTTTAGTTCAAGATGGCGACACCATCGAAATTGATGCCCACACAAACCGCCTCGAACTAAAAGTTGACGAGGCCGAGCTCGAGCGCCGCAAACAAAACTATCAGGCGCCACAAGCTAAAAACCTTGCTGGTGTTCTTGAAAAATACGCCGCATTAGTACAGCCC
>DATGSD010000018.1:0-4607 GCA_035302965.1 Burkholderiaceae bacterium
ATGACGCGATAACTCGAATTCCATTATTGTCTCCTTAAAAATCGTGAAAATATTCTTTCACGGGAGACCGCGTGTTGTCACCTGGCAGATCTACCAGTCATACAATAGTCGCACTCGGTTGAATTTCAACATTATCGATGAGACGAGTTGAACCTAAATGCGCCGCTGCTAGCAACACGGTCGGTTCATTTGCAGCTACTTCCGCAGGCTCAGGTGGATACAAATCGTGCTGGCGCCGTAAGGTAAAATAGTCGACCCTCCAGCCGCGAGCCTCAAGGTGCTCTCGGGCTTGTTGTACCAAGCCTTCATGGTCTTTCTCACCCGCTAATAGTTGGCGTCGAACGTGCTGTAATGCGGCATATAGCGCAGGTGCCTCGCGCCGTTCATCATCCGTTAAATAGGCATTACGTGATGACAGCGCTAAACCGTCTGTGTCTCGTACCGTTTCGTGCGCCAGCACCTGCACCGGTAATTGAAATTGCCGGCACATGCTTCGAATAATCATTAATTGTTGATAATCTTTTTTGCCAAACACGGCCACACTGGGCTGTACACATGAAAACAGCTTAAGCACCACCGTCGCAACGCCGTCGAAAAAGCCAGGGCGAAATTCGCCCTCTAAAATTGTACCTAAGCCAGCAGGGGGTTGAATACGGAAGTTTTGCGGCTCAGGATACATTTCATGTTCGTGCGGTGCGAACAACACATACACATCGCGTGCTTGCTCGAGCTTCTCGATATCATTGGCTAGTGTGCGCGGGTAGTGCTCGAAATCCTCGTTTGGGCCAAACTGAAGCCGGTTCACAAAAATGCTTGCAACAACAGGATCTCCGTGCTGTCGCGCTAACCGCATCAGGGCCAAATGACCAGCATGCAGGTTTCCCATTGTTGGCACAAAAGCGGCTCTAAGTTGGCCACGCAACTGATCGCGCAACGCCTGAACCGTATGCAGTACTTTCAACTGGATCTCCGGAATATCAACACAATAACTACTTAAGCATCGTACGTTTGATTCGACAAACGGACGTAAATTGGAGCGTAAGGCTCAACTTGGGTAATGATAAGCAATGATTCTCTTGCAAGCTCGAGCAGAGCTAAAAAATGTACCACTAATACCGCAACACGTTGCTCAAGCCCAGAACCACCGGTAAATAACTCGGTAAATTCGAGATAGCGCCGACCGCTTAATTGCTTAAGGATTAGCGTCATGTGTTCACGCACCGATAACGGCTCGTGGGTAATTTGGTGATGGGCATGCAATTTTGCCCGTTGAATAATATCGGCCCACGCTTTTCGTAAATCGGCAACGGATACTTCTGGCAAAACCTGGGCAACTTGGCGCTCGAAAAAAGCCTGAGCAGGAAAAAAATCACGGCCTATTTGCGCATGGGCATCGAGTTTTTCAGCGCCCCGTTTAATTTGTTCGTATTCGAGCAAACGGCGCACGAGTTCGGCCCGAGGGTCGGCGACTTCATCGTCATCGGCGACACGTTTTACCGGTAAGAGTAAGCGCGATTTAATCTCGATTAATACCGCAGCCATCACCAAATATTCGCCGGCCAAAGATAAATTATGCGCTCGAATTTGCTCAACGTAAGCAAGGTATTGCTCGGTGAGCAAAGCCATAGGCACATCTAGCACGTCGAAGTTTTGTTTACGAATTAAATACAGCAACAAATCGAGCGGCCCTTCGAAAGACTCAAGAAATAGCTCGAGAGCATCGGGCGGAATGTATAAATCGTCGGGTAATTCGTAAAGAGGCTCGCCATAAAGATGGGCAAGCGCTTCTGGGGGTTTGGAAGCGGTTAAGGCAGAGTCAGGTACCGAGCACAAGCCCTGGTGAGCACTTGCTTCAGGCTGACTCATGAAAAAACCCGCTTAGTCGTCGGTTTGATAGACATAGGGGCGTTGCGGTACTCGGGCAGCCCGAAAGTTTTCGAGTAAATCGAAATCGAGTTGACGATCCCAAAGCCGGCCACGGCCTTCGCGCTGGCGTTGTTCGGTATCTGGATGCTGCTTTTTATAATTTTTTAGAAACTGAGTGATTTCGGATTCGTAGTTTTTAGCCATATTTGCAAACCAAAGTGCTCGAAAGCAGATAAAACACGTTACATAGGCACAAGTTTACAGCACCAAAGCCTTAAACGGTTGGTAAGCCGACAAGGCCATGCAAAGAAGACTAGAATACCGCCATGGATTTGCCTTCAGACTCGAACTCCTCGACCCTTTCCACTAAAGAACGCACCGCTATTCGCCTTATCCCCTTTATTGTGGGTTGTGCGTTATTTATGCAGATGTTAGATGCCACCGTTGTTGCAACGGCATTGCCCGCTATGGCCATCGCCCTTGAGACAACACCGGTACGAATGAATGTCACGATTACCAGCTATTTACTAGCTTTGGCTGTGTTTGTGCCAATTAGTGGCTGGGCTGCCGATCGCTTCGGTGCACAACGCGTTTTTATTGCTGCTATAAGCTTATTTTCTCTAAGTTCGGTAGCGTGTGCATTATCACAAAGCTTAGCGCAATTGGTGGCGGCGCGTTTAGTACAGGGCATGGCTGGCGCCATGATGGTACCCGTTGGACGTATTATTTTATTACGTAAAACGCCAAAAACAGAATTGCTGCGCGCCATGGCCTTTTTATCGATGCCCGCTTTATTAGGCCCAGTTATCGGCCCGCCCTTAGGCGGCTTTTTGGTCACCTATGCCTCGTGGCACTGGATTTTCCTAATTAACGTACCGGTGGGTTTAATCGGTATTTACCTAATTGTGCGCTTTATTCCAAAAGACACGCCAGAAAACCCACCGCGTCTCGATTGGCTAGGTTTTTTACTTAGCGGGGCTAGCCTAGCCACCTTTGTTTGGGGGTTTGAATCGATTGGCAACCAAGAAGGCTACTTTGGCCTCACTTTGCTATTAATAACAAGCGGTATTGTCAGCGGCGCACTCTATCTTGTTCATGCTAAGCGCGTGCCACAACCGATAGTCGATCTCAGTTTACTGCGTGTACCCACATTTGCGATTTCTGTTTTAGGCGGCAATTTATGCCGTTTTAGCGCAGGAGCTATGCCTTTTTTGCTGGCGCTGTTACTGCAAATTGATTTTGGCTACTCGCCGTTTGTTGCTGGTCTTATTACGTTTACCAGTGCGGCTGGGGCACTTACGATGAAAGTTGTCGCAACTCGCATCGTTGGCTTTTTCGGTTTCAAACGTGTTTTAACGTTTAATGCACTTTTAGCCGGTGGTTTTATAGCAATTTGTGGGCTTTTCCAAATAAACACACCCATCTGGTTAATAATTACCATACTTGCTACTGGCGGCATTGTGCGTTCCTTACAATTTACGGCCGTGAATACGCTTACCTATGCCGACCTCGGCTCCGAAGCCATGAGCCGAGCCAGCACCTTTGCCTCGATGGCTCAGCAATTGGCAATTAGTTTGGGGGTAGGAACAGCCGCCTTAGTTGTCAACCTAAGTATGGCCTGGCGCGGTGCCGAGACCGTTGCACGGGCCGATGTTTTCTGGGCCTTTTTGGCAATTGGAGGGTTAACAGCCGCTTCAACCTTCTCGTTCGCCCGTCTTCCGAGCGAAGTCGCAGCGCATTTACGTAAAAACGCGGCTAGTGGCTAAATAACCGCCACAATTAAGGCCAAGAAACTTGGCAAGCAAAAAACTTTGCTAAGCTTTGCGAAGAAACAGAAACTTGAATTGCCCAGATAATTAGGTTTTTGCTAGCGCTAATCGATGTCAGAACCATTAATTCTTACTTATTCCACCGGCTTAATTTTAGCCGCCCTTTGGGTTATTGGCGCCCTTGGCACAACCATTATTTTGCGACGCAAGCATCGTTTGCGGGTTGGCAGCAAAATCATTTTGCATATCATACAAACTGCTTTTTGGTGCGCCCTGGCCCTTACCGCTAGGCATTACTTTACTGATGCCCTCAACACCTTCCATCTGCCGCATGTCTCGCAACGCGTTATCGATTTTTCGACGGTAGCCATCGTTGCACTAATTATTATTTGGCAGTTATTTTTATTAATTGATTTATTTGAGCATCACCAAATCGCTAAGGGTAGTGACCCAACATCGGCGCGCCTGGTCTCGCGAATTTTAAAAATCAGCCTGTTTTTGTTGCTAGTGCTTATGTTTGGCGAGCATCTTGGTATTAGCGTGTCGGGTTTGCTCGCGTTTGGCGGCGTTGGCGGCATTATCATTGGTATGGCCAGCAAAGATTTACTAAGCAATTTATTGTCTGGCATTATGCTTTTTTACGATCGCCGTTTTAATATCGGCGATTGGATTAGCTCTCCGGATCGCGACATCGAAGGGACTGTTGTCGAAATGGGATGGCGCATTACCAAAATAATGACGTTTGAGCAGCGCCCGCTTTATATCCCAAACTCGTTGTTTTCAACAATTAGCGTCGAAAACCCCGGGCGCATGACAAACCGGCGCATTAAAACCACGCTAACCCTGCGCTACGAAGATGCCGGCAAAGTGGGCAAAATTGTTGAGCATATACGTACCATGATAGAAAACCACAGCGCTATCGACCAAAGCAAAACTTTGTTGGTTTATTTTGATGCTTTTGGCGACTCGTCT
>DATGSD010000019.1:0-2101 GCA_035302965.1 Burkholderiaceae bacterium
GAGTAGCTGCTTAATAACACTGAAGTCTTCAACCCATAACGAGACTGGCGATTGCTCGAAAACACCGCGCGCATACGCTTCCTCTTTAATTAAGCGCCGATACAAAGAGGCGAGTTCGGTAATATCGTCGACCACAACCAAGACACGCGACCAGTCGGCTTCGTGTCCGGGCAACACAACGGCCTTAAGCGACAAGTCGAGACGCTCACCGTCTAGCGTGTAATTAACAGTACGGCTTTGAAACGCGCTGTCGCCGTTCCACAATTGCTCGAGCTCGCTAATAAAGGCCTCGTAAGTTTCGTCGCGCAACACATCGGCCAAATGCGCTTGGAGTTCCTCGACATTTTGGGCACCATATAAATCGAGTGTTGCTTGATTAACCCGCAAGACCTGAATACTTTCGGCGCAACGCTGCATATGCTGTTGATCGCCTTCTAGAAACGAACGCAAATTGGTAACGCCTTGTTGTCGCCACTCTTCGAATTGTTGCCTTAGCGCACTATAGTCTTCTAACCACAATGCCATTGGCATGGTGTCGAATAAAGACGAAGACAAATCACTAATGCTGGCGGCCGCAAGCGTGGTTTTTTTAGGGGTGGGGCGAGAATCTGCGGTCATGCTTGTTTTTGTGCGTAAAATAAATGGCCAAAATTGGGTTGTTCGGGCAGGCAACTGCTTACTTATAAAACTAGCACCCTGCCAATTTGCAACAAATACCCATGATTTTTACATAAACCAACCAAAAAAGGGTTTTTAGCTAATTGGGCATGGCCCAAAAACCGAATGAACCCGTTTTTATGGTTGGCTTGGCATTTGGCTCGGAGGCTTATTTGAGCTCACCCTATCTTGTTATTGACACAAAAAGTGGCCCGGTTAAAGGGCTTCTAGAAGGCTCTTCTAGAGTTTTTAAAGGCATCCCCTATGCAGCTGCACCCGTCGGGGCTAAGCGCTGGCGACCTCCGCAAGCGCTTAGCCCTTGGAAAACAACGCGGCCAGCCACGCAATTTGGACCCGATTGCCCACAAAGTAGCTCGATTCTGTCGCAAGCCCCAGCGCAAAGCGAAGATTGTTTATACCTCAATATTTGGACACCAAGCCACGCCGAACCAGGCTCGCTACCGGTAATGGTGTGGGTTCATGGCGGTAGTTTTGTTTACGGCAGCGGCGCCGAAAAGCTTTTTAACCCGCACAACTTACTTAAACGCGATGTCATTGTTGTTAGTTTTAATTATCGTTTAGGTATTTTTGGTTTTTTGGCTCACCCCAAACTAACTGCCGAATCGACCCAACAATCGTCAAGCAACTACGGGCTTCTTGACCAATTAGCAGCGTTGCAATGGGTGAAAGATAACATAGAAGGCTTTGGTGGCGACTCTAACAACATTACCGCGTTTGGCGTGTCTGCGGGCGCGGGCTCTCTGTCTTTATTACAAACCTCACCACTCTTTCAACAACATTATGCAAAAACCATTTTGCAAAGCCCCGGAACCGCTCGACGCTTAGCAAGCTTAGAAGATGCCGAACAAGCCGGCTATGCACTAGGCAAAAACATCGACGACCTACGCCAGCTTTCTAGCCCAGAATTGCTTGCTAAAACCCCTTTGCTAACACCCAAAGTTCGTGGCCTAACAACACCACGTATTTTGCGACCCATTCGCGACGGCTGGGTAATTGCGCTTGACGAACAACAAGCCTTCAAAAACCAACAACTTGCCTTATTGCCTGCCATAGTGGGCACCAACGCCGATGAAGGCAGCCAAGCCACAGCCAGCTGGCCCATTAACACCATCCAAGACTATAAGCAGTTACTTGAAAGCAGTTTTCCTGAGTGCTCCGACCTTGCCAAACGCTGCTACCCGGCCGCCACAGAAACTGATGTTAAAAAGCAAGTCGCCGATTTGTTTGCCGACACGCAATTTAATTACGGCGCCCGTTTATTTGCCAAAACCCTAGCTGGCTACCAAACCCCGGTTTGGCGTTATGTTTTCACACGACGTTACCCTGAACAAACCCAAAACGGCCCCCACCATACACAAGAAGTGGCCTATGTTTTTGGTAATTTTGATAGCCCGGCTAGCAAGCAAGAGGCAGCCCCGTTAAT
>DATGSD010000020.1:0-8978 GCA_035302965.1 Burkholderiaceae bacterium
GCTTTATTTTGTTAATTGTTGTCTTGCCACAAACCCAAGGTTTTTTAAACCATTTGTTTACTTTGGGCTTTGAGGCAATGGATCGGCTGCTACAGGCTTTGGCGTCCAGATAGGATAGCGAACGTTTACGGTCTCCATAACGATCCCCTCAGAAAATGTCCGTGGGCGCAGTGTCGCTGTATCGCTACTGTTGCCTAACGACGCTGGCTGGGTATTGCTGCTACTATCAGGCGAAATCGGCCTGGGATTGGTGCTGCTAACTAACGAACCAGTCTCGGTATTTCTACTAAGTTCGGATGAATTCGACCTAGCCTTGTTACTACTGTCTAGCGAACTCGGCTTGGCATTACTCGCCGTTGCTACGTGTTGGTGCACGGCTACGGTGCTTTTGGGCTTTGCTTTTCGTGCTTGAGCAAAAATATTTTTTTTGTCTTCGACTTGCTTAAACAAGCCCCTGTCATCAAAAGACAACAATAACGATTGCCGATAATAGATTGCATCGGTTAGTAAGCTGCGGCCATACTGCCAAAAAGCCAGCTGCCCACCGTTTGACTGCGGATAAATGGTGTCGGGCGGCCCCAGCAAGGCAACCGCGTCGTCAAAACTGCTTTCTCCGATAGTTAATTGCGATAAGGCTTGGCCATCGAAGGAACGACCGGTGCTGCTGCATGCACTTAAAACCGCCACTAAAAACAAGCCCAGCCCTAAGCGTAACACGCTTGCCGGCATTAAAACTCTTCCCACTCGTCTTCTTCAGATTGGTACTGAACGCCCTGTTGGCTGAGTTGCGGTCGTAGCAAAGGTTCGGCTGCCTGTTGCTTTTGTGTACGCGACGTAGGCTTTTTGCTTGGTGTAGCTGTTTTGTTTTCGGCCGCTGACGCTTGGCTGGCGTGTGTCGTCTGAGTTTGGGTGCCAGCGCCTAAACGAGCTGGCTTGTTTTGCGCCAGTGTTTTTTGCTTATTTGTTGGCGATGACTTTTTAGCGGCCTTGCTTACCTTGGTAGCGGGTTCTGCACTAGGTGAACTTGGGCTAAGCAAGTGGGTTTTTGTCTGGCCTTCTAAACGAATAGGTGAAATAGTACGTTCTACCGTTTTAAGATAGTGTTGCAATTCGGCAAGCGAGCGGTTGTTTTCTTGTAACAAGTCAATGTTTTCTTCGGTACTTGCGCTCATCTCGGTAACAACTTGCTTAACTTCTTCGATACCCGACGTTTGCTCGATGGTAGCTGCCGAAATTTCGCCTATGATGTCGGTAACACGCGCAACCGAGCGAACAATTTCTTCCATGGTTGTGCCGGCGCGTTCAACCTGCTCAGAGCCTTCTGCTACGCGTTTTACAGAGTCGTCGATAAGGTCGTTAATTTCGCGCGCCGCATGAGCACTTCGTTGTGCCAAGGCACGTACTTCAGAGGCTACAACGGCAAAGCCTTTGCCTTGCTCGCCAGCCCGTGCTGCTTCAACGGCGGCATTTAAGGCCAAAATATTGGTTTGGAAGGCAATGCTATCGATGACGGTAACGATGTCAGCAATTTGCTTAGAGCTGGCCGAAATTTCGTGCATCGTCGAAACCACTTCTCCGACCGCTTCGCCACCACGATGGGCTACCTCGGATGCTGTAGCCGCCAACTGGTTAGCTTGACGGGCATTATCGGCATTTTGCTTAACCGTGCCAGCTAATACTTCCATACGGCTGGTGGTCTGGCTAAGGGCCGCAACCTGTTGCTCGATACGTTGTGCAAGCCTGTTGCCACCCTGCGCAATTGTTTGTGCTTCATCGTCGATTTTCGAAATACCAGCTCGTACACCCGCAATGGAACGCGTAACAGTTTCGCCCAATTGTTGGATAACGTTACTAAAAGGCCCCAAAATGGTGGCACGCTGACGAGCCGAATGGCTGGCCCACGAAAAATTACCCGAGGCCGCCTGTTCGAAATGTGTATATGCCTGCCCAATCGGTGTAAATATTTTTTGTTTTAGCAAAAAATACAAAACTACTGCTAATAAAATACTGATAAGGCTGGCCGCAATCAGTAAATAAACGGTGTAATTAACCTGTGATTGAAGCGCCTGGCTTTCAGAGGCCCCGACACTGATGCTTTGCAGTAATTGCTGCAAAGCCTGCCAAGCCGCTAAGCTGGTTAGCGGCCCAATTAAGGCAAGCAACAATAATATAATAAAAATGCCAGATCGAGAGTGCAGCGGTTTTGTGCTCACAAATAGCCTCTGAGAAAATAGTTTTAAGAGCGAACGTTTAATAAATTTGCCGCTTGAATACGTTTAAACGCTAAAGCAGCGGCTTCGAGTGCCGTTTGTTGTTGTTGCAGCTGGGTAAACACCTCGAAATAATCGGTATCTTCGAGGCGCGATAGCTCGGAGCGTAAACCCAAAGCTTGTAATTGGCCGTTAGAATCGATGGCATCGATTTCGGCCAGGCGCGCGCCCACCGAAGCCCGAACCGTTAATACCTGGTTGTAATTAAGGTCGATTTTTTGAAAAGCGCTATTTAAACGATTTTGCAGCAAGCTTTTTTGATGCGGATTGGCATCGTTAGCCTGCTTAAGCTGGCTAATTAGCGTATCGAGGGTTTCAAACAGGTTAACTTCTGCGCCCCCCTGGCTTGAAAAAGCTGGCGAAACGGTAAAAGCGTCGCCATCGGCAGGTTGGCCAGAAATGTTTAGCTGCACCCCACCGGGCAGGTGTAAATTACTGGCGTTTGGCTTGTAGTTAATAATTGCGCTATCGACTTGACCAGTTTCGTCGAAGACATTAACCGTAAAATGTGGGTTAAGAGCATCGTCTGAAAAAGTGATTTCGAATCGGTGACCAATATGGGCACCTTGATAGTCGCTAATAAGGGGCGCACTAACAACGGCCGTACCCGTATTGTGTGCGGCGGCTTCCGATAAATATGCTTTATTTCCGGAATAAGCCTGCATAAAAACCTGCCGACCGCTGTCGGCAGCAGCAATTTGACGAACCGAGTCGGCCTGAATTAACCGTTGCCCGTCGTCTCCGGCATAATGTACTTGGCCATTGCCATCACGAATAAATGCTGGCTTGCTACTGGCGTGCCCAGAAAACAAATAATGACCGTTACCATCGGTGCTGTTAGCAAGCTCGAATAGGTTGTCGCGCGCATGTTGCAAAACATCGGCCAAAGTATGGCGATCGGCATCAGAAAGCGCGCCATTACCTACTTCGACTAATCGCGACTTAACCTCTTGTAGCTGCGACGTTACAGAATCGAGGATGTTTTCTTCGATGCGCAAGTTTTGTTTTAAAACCCCGCGATTTTCGGCGAAACGGTTTTGCTGCGCCAGCGATTGCGACAAATTAATGGTTTGCGACGCCGCCAGAGGGTCGTCGGACGGAGCCGTAATACGCTGTCCGCTTGCTGCCTGCTTAAACGAATGCAGCATTTGTGCTTGCTGCCGATTAAGGTGATCAAGCCCTGTTTGAAATAGAAGATTCGTGCTAATACGCATAGGGTTGCCCTACCTATCGGCCAAGAGTTAATAAGGTGTCGAATAAACTCGCGCTAACGTCGATTAAGCGCGCGGCCGCTCGGTATTGTTCTTGGTAGCGATCGAGCATGGCGAGTTCTTCGTCGATATTAACGCCCGAAACCGCCTGCTGAGCGGCATAGTTTTGACGAACTAATGCGTTCTGCGCCTCGAGTGCTGTGGCATTTTGCTGGGTTAATACGCCGGTTTTATTAATAATTTGCGAGAAAGACTCGTTAAAACTAGCCGTACCGCCCGCAAGTACCTTTTGGTTTTGTAATTGTGCCAACTTAAGAGCATTGCCGCCGTCGCTATCGCCCACGGGTGTTTCTGCTGCAGCGATATGATCGGCCTGTTGCAAAGCTAACTTAAAGCTACTGGCCAAGCCACGGGTTGGTTGCACCGACCAGGCATCGCCGGCCTGAGCATTACCGTTAATTGAGAACAGCAAACCATCGGCTTCGAAGTTAGCCTGATTGCTTTGGGCAACAACGGCTTCGGTTTGCGCGTTAATTAATGTGTAGGTTTGACCATCGTATTGAACGATGTAATCGTGGCCCGTAAGAGCAAGCTGTTGATTAGCGGCAGGTTGCGCGAATTCGACTTGCAACACAGCAGTTTGATTCGCATCGAGCGCATTAACTTTTGGCGAGCCAAGGTCGAAAAAAACTTGACCTGGGTTGCCGCCCGCATCGTAACCGGCCTGATGTTGCTGATTAAGCGATAAGGCCAAGCTGGTCGCTAAACGGCCAAGGTCGGATTGCAGAGCATCGAGGGCTTCGGAACGGTAACGCAACAGCCCCCCTAATTTACCGCCTTTGATAGCAGTTTCTTTTAGGGCCACAGCTTTTATTTGACCACCAGAAGCCGGCGCCGAATGCGCTAAAACCAAGCGTCTTGGATCGGTTTTGGAAGCAACGGCGTGTAAAGGAAATACGGTGTTGCCACCCAATAAAACCTGGCCGTTGCCAATTGTTAACGACACAGAACCATCTTGATCGAGCACATTAACATCGATGAGCTCGCCCAGTTCGGCAAGCAGTTGATCGCGTTTATCGAGTAAGTCGTTGGGTTGATGCTCGCCGCTAGCTCCGCGCGCCGTAATGATTTGTTGGTTTAAATCGTGGACACGGTTAAGCAAGCTATTAACCTGCTCGACCGTTGTCGTAATTTGTGTATTAATGTGGCCACGTTGCGCTTGGAAAAACGCGTCGGCATCGTTGAGCTGCCCGGCTAAACTAGCTGCACGCCCTAAGAGTTCTTGGCGGGCAGCCGGGTCGGCCGACGCAGATGCCACAGCTTGTAAACCATCGAAAAACTGCTGCAAAGCGGGGTGAATACCAACGGTACGATCCGAAAACAAGTTGTTAATTTGTGTGATTTCGTCGCGATAACTTGTAAGAGCAGCCTCTTGGTTTTGCGCATTGAGCAATTGGCGATAAAGGAAATTATCGTAGGCGCGGCTAACCGTGTAACCCTGTACACCCATACCCACCCAGCCTGCACCGGTATGACGTGCAGACGCCGTACCGACAACCACCGATTGGCGGTTGTAACCTGGTGTGGCGGCATTATTAATGTTGTGGCCGGCCGTTTGTAAACGGTTTTGCGCGACTTGTAAGCCGCTAATAGCCAAATTTGCCAAATTCATGGTGGTAACCCATCAAAATTAATCGCAATACAAAAAGCGTTTGTTTATCGCCTGTTCTTATTTACGGCAGCTTGGCAAAATGATTTACCCCAAAAGCTTGATGCCGACACACAAAACGCCACTATTTGCCTGCTTAACTTGTCTTTGGCTGGAAATACGCCATTACCGAAATTAATTTATCGGCGTAAGCTGGGTCAGTGGCATAACCCGCTTTTTGCACTTGAAACGCAGCTTCAGTGGGGCTGGACGCGCTTAATACCTTTTCGTAACGGCGGTTGTTACTTAATAAACGCGCATAATCACTAAAGGCTTCTGAATACGAGTTATACGCGCGAAACTTTTGTACAACCTTACGCGGTACGCCGCCGCTATATTCGGTGGTTAACACATCAACCACCTGTCCTTTCCAAGCCGGTGTTGCCTTAATACCAAAAACGTTATAAGTTTTGCGACCATCGCTTGCAATGATTTCTCGTTTGCCCCAACCAGACTCAAGTGCGGCCTGCCCCAAAACCAACTCTGACGGCAAGCCCGTCTCTTGCGCCACTTGATGCGCTATAGCGCCCATTTGATCGATAAAACGACGGATATGACCTGGTGCATCACTAGAGGCAGCAAGTTGCGATGACGACTGCTGAACAGGCTCACCCGTTTCTAATTTGTTAAGTAACTCGTCTAACGAGTGAGCGTCATAAGCGCGTACCGGTTTTAATGCCGGCAACGGATTCGCTTGAGTGTTTTTGCCAGCCAAAGTAGTCGATTCTGCCGCCGGAGGATTAAACCCCTGCTCTCGAATTTGCTCGAGTAAAGCCTGGGCCAAACCCAAGCCTGGGTCAGACAACTGCAAAGCCAGCTGTTCGTCAGCTAAGGACTGTGCCAAACGGGTTTGGTCGCTATCAAAAGGACCATCGCTGCTTGTTTGGCGCGCTTGTTTCAACAGTTGCTGGATTAGCAACGCTTCAAACTGATGCGCTACTTTTTTCGTCTGCCCACTTACCGCTGGCTGGCCGTGGCCACTGGCCTCTTGAGCCACACCGTTTGCCCGAGGGTTAACGCGGCCTGCTTGCCAACCTGGAGTATCGAATAAAGAATTAGACGGGTCGGCAGGTCGCGGAATGTAATGAAAAAAAGACATTTTCTTAAACGATTTCGAGATCAGCGCGCAATGCACCAGCGCTCTTTAGCGTTTGTAAAATCGACAACAAGTCTTCGGGGGTTGCCCCCAGTGTGTTAAGGGCTTTCACCACATCGGCCAAATTTGCGCTGGTTTCAAGCCGCTGCAAGGCACCACCCTCGGTACGCATTTCAATTTCGGTACTGTCGGCTACTACCGTCTGACCACCCGCAAAAGGCGTGTCAGGCTGGCTTACCAAGGGCTGTCGACTAATCACTACTGACAAATTACCGTAAGCCACAGCGGCTTCTTCGATTGTGACGGTGCGATTCATGACGACCGAACCGGTACGGGCATTGATAATGACTTTGGCGCGAGCTGGTGGCAATTGCACTTGTGTGTTTTCGACACGCGCTAAAAATTCGGCTTGAGCACTTGGGTCGAGCGGACCTTGTAAGCGAATCGTGCGCCCATCGATGGCAGTAGCCAAACGTTGGCCAAATTCAGAATTTAATGCGGCTACCGCGTTTTGCACGATGCCAAAATCGCTGCTGTTCATTTCGAGATGCACAACACCATCGCGAGCGTACGTTGTAGGCACGTCGCGCTCAACGATGGCACCATCGGGAATAACGCCCCCATTTAATTGATTAACTTGTACGCTAGAACCCCCAGCCTGCGCCCCGGCGCCACCAACCAATAAATTACCCTGGGCAATCGCATAAACTTGGCCGTTGGCACCTTTTAATGGCGTCATTAATAAGGTACCGCCCCGCAGGCTTTTAGCATTTCCCATTGACGACACAACCACGTCGACGGTTTGACCTGGGCGGGCAAATGCAGGTAAGCGTGCCGTTACCATAACGGCGGCCACGTTGCGCAACTGCATATTCGTGCCTTGGGGCACAGTAACACCTAACTGCGACAACATATTGGTTAAGCTTTGTTGGGTAAATGGCGATTGTCGAACTTGATCACCACTGCCATCTAAACCCACTACTAAACCGTAGCCCACTAAAGGGTTATCGCGCACCCCTTGTATCGAGGCCAAATCTTTAATGCGCTCAGCCTGGCTGGGCGTACTAAAGCCAAGCATCAGAAGCAGTAATAAGCCACTTAATAATTGCGCCGCCAAACGGATGGTTTTTCGACGCGTGGCCCAAAAGCTAAGTAAGCGCGGCGCGACTGGCAGCTCGCTAGCTGAATGGCTTCGAAAACTTAAAACATGAAAATTCATGAGGCCATCCTAAAACGGTGAAATATTCAAGAAAAAGCGCTGCAACCAACCCATGGTTTGCACTTCATCCATCCGTCCTTTGCTACGGAATTCGATACGCGCATCAGCGACTTGTGTCGACAATACTGTGCCATCGCCATTAATTGAGCGCGGGTCGACGACACCTGAAAAACGGATATATTCGCTGCCGCGGTTAATCGCCATTTGTTTTTCGCCGGCAACTTGCAAATTACCGTTAGCAAGCACACCCACAACCGTTGTGGTTAGCGTTCCGGCAAAGGTGTTGTCGGCACGGCTAGAGCCCGAGCCTTCGGCGTCGTTGCTGCCCGATAAATTAAAGCCTTGTTGCGGCCCGAAGCCCGGTGGGAAAAATGCTGGGGTTTGCTCCATCGCAAAACCGGCACTGCCGCCACGTTTGCTACTAGTAGAAACGTTTTTGGCCGCATTAGTGCGTTCTTGAATCACAATGGTGACAATGTCACCCACATTGCGCGGCCGACGGTCTTCAAATAATGGGTAGTTGCCGTAGGCTGTGGGCTGATAAATCGAGCCATTTGGCTCGGGTGCTTGTGTAACAACCGCTTCAGGCTGCGCGGTTAACGGGCCGGTAACCACCGGCTCTGGGGGAATCATGGCACAGCCAGAAACCAAGGCACTTACTGTGACTACACACAGTACAAGCAAGCGCCGAGAGAAAAAGCCAACAAACTGAGGCATATTAAATTTGCGTTAATCGTGCAAGCATCTGGTCGGACGTCTGGATGGCTTTGCTATTCATTTCATAAGCCCGCTGCGTGGTAATCATATTGACCAACTCTTCGGCAACATTGACGTTGGAGGTTTCGGTATAGTTTTGCAAAATCAAGCCTGCACCGTCTAAACCTGGTTGGGCAAAATTAGGCGGGCCCGACGCGTCGGTTTCTACGTAAAGGTTTTCGCCCGCACTATGCAAGCCGGTGGGGTTAATAAAGGTGTTTAACTGCAATTGCCCCACCTCAACATTTGTGCCGGTAGCCCCTGGCTGCGTTACTGAAACCGTACCATCGCGTGCAATGGTGATGGTTAGGGCATTGTCAGGGATATTAATTGGCGGTTGTATGGCATAGCCACCGGCCGTAACGAGCTGGCCATTTTGATCAACTTGTAAACTGCCATCGCGAGTGTAGGCGAAACTGCCGTCGGGCATTTCAACTTGTAAAAACCCCCGACCTTGGATGGCGATATCTAGCGAATTGCCAGTGTCTTTTAAGTTGCCCTGGGTGTGAATGCGCTCGGTTGCCACCGTGCGCACACCTGTACCTAGCTGTAAACCCGAAGGCAATTGGTTATCAGCCCCAGAACGCGCGCCGGGTTGGCGGATGGTTTGATACATCAAATCTTCAAATACGGCCCGACTGCGTTTAAAACCCGCCGTATTAACGTTGGCTAAGTTGTTAGAAATCACATCCATATTGGTTTGCTGTGATTCCAACCC
>DATGSD010000021.1:0-4854 GCA_035302965.1 Burkholderiaceae bacterium
GGCGGGACACGCCCGGTTAGCTTGTGCAGAGACTTCGCCTGTAGGTAAGGGCGTCGGGCCAAGAACCCACCGAAGCGAGTCAGGCGATGGGCGCCTGAACGCCGTAGGAATCCCCGTTCTTTAGGGCGGGGAGGATGTCAAAAAACTTATAGTCTAGATACCATTGCACATGGTTTTCACTCGTTACCTAGTCGCTTGTTAAACACCGAAAACTCATTTGGCGCAAGGGCTTAACTCCTTGCAATAATCGTGCTTAACAACCGGCTTCATCATATAGGGAAGACTCAAGCACAGCCCCCAGGCCCCGCTTTCTTCGACCGACTTGGGTCGGCGCCAGTTTTTTGTGCGGCAAAACGGAAAAAAGGCCGAAATTGTTCGAGCGCAGTGAGTTCTTCAGCCGCCGGCCAGGCCTGCTAAAAACTGGGTAGTCGGGCAAAGCCCGACCGCCTGACTAAAGGGGGTGAAAAATGTGGCCTGGGGAGGTGTGCGGCCTACTGAATTACTTCAGCACCTTTAACTCATCAACTTCAATCTCTGGCGGCCGGTTGTAGCCTGTATCGACTTCGCCCACGAGTTCGACCTTGGTGTTTTCATCTACCTTTTGCCCTTCGAAGCGTTTTTCTTTGATCTCGGCCACGATTTCACCCGTGCCGTCGGAAAACATATATTTCTTTTTGCCAATTTGCCGCAAGAGATTACCTTCGATAACAACGTGTTGGTCATCAATTGGGTTGGCAAGGATTTCTTTAACCGTTATTGTGTGGCTATTCGATGGGCCGGTATATTGTGCGTGAGCGCTAAGGCTGACGACGCTGCCGATTACCGCAGCTAACATTTGTTTTCTTAAAGCGATCATTTGCGTGCTCCGAAATTGCCGTTGACCACTTATAGTACGCCCATTTTGTAGCAAAAATCTTAAAACAGACCGCTAAGCAACAATTATTTGTAGCCACTGCCTTGTTTTTACCAGCGTATTGTGGAAGATAACCACGGCAACACGTAGCCGTTCTGTTAATTTAGGTAATTTGCCATGCCTGCAGCTGTTGATACCCGACAACTCCGCCACATTGCCCACGCTATCCGCTTTGAAATCTGCGGCGAGAGCGGTCGCTTAGTGGAAGCGGCGGCCAACGAAATTGATGCCTTGCGTAAGGAAATTAATGCGTTGAAAAAGCAACTGGAACAAAGCATAACAGCACGTTAAGTGATCAGGGTTTTATGAGGGCGCTTTTTTGTTTTGCTTATAGCTGCCCATAAACAAAAAAAGCCGCCTTAAAAGGCAGCTTGTATTTGGCTTTTTGGTGGGTCGTGCGCGATTCGAACGCGCGACCAACGGATTAAAAGTCCGGTGCTCTACCAACTGAGCTAACGACCCAAAAGCAAAGAACGTAATTATGGCGATTTTTTTTTGCGCTGTCAACCGCTGGGTGTTTTCTGCTATCTTAAACCACTAATTGCTAGTATAAGCAAAGGCTTAGCAAGCCCGTTTATTAGCACGGCTTAACAAATTAAACCCGTCCAGTAAGCGGTGTTTTAGCGTTAAATAGCGCTTATTGTACTGCTTGCTTGTACGATGTTGTTTTTCTATTATTGGTAAGTGTTATGCGTTTACAGATAGTGTCCGATGTTCACTTAAGCCATGGTGATCTTAAGCTGCCAGAAACAGACGCCGATTTGCTAATTTTGGCGGGCGATATTGACGAGCCCGAAAAGGCAATTGAGTGGGCCTCTAGGCTGGGCAAGCCTATTTTGTACGTAATGGGCAACCACGAACCTTATGGTTCTACTATCCGTAAAAGCCACGAAACCTTTCGCCAATTGGCGGCGGCCAAAAAACAAGCGGGTGTGGATATCCGTTTGCTCGATCAAGAAGCGCTTACGCTTAATGGTGTACGTTTTTTGGGCGCAACATTGTGGACAGATTTTACGCTTTATGGTTGGGGTGTCGAACGTGACGAGGCCATTGCCATGGCAAATAAGCTGAGCCCCGATTTTAAGAATATTAAAAGCGATGTCGACCCGCAGCGCTTTTTTAATGCCGACGACCATGTGCAGCTGTTTGATCAGCATAAAACTTGGTTAGTTGAGGCCTTAAACACGCCATTTGATGGGCCGACCGTGGTTATTACCCACCATGCTCCGTCACCGCAAAGCATTCATAGCCGTTTCGCTAACTCGCCAGTAAACCCCGCATTTATTAACAACTTAGAACATTTAATGTCGGCCGACAAAGTTGTTTTGTGGGTACACGGGCATACACATAATAGCTTTGATTACAACGTAAATGGTACTCGGGTTGTGTGTAACCCGCGCGGCTACCTCGATGACAACGGGACGGCGGAAAACCCCGAATTTGACCCGAGTTTTGTTGTGGAAGTTTAGTTTAGCAAGCTTATTTAAGCAGGCAGTCTTCTTAATTGAATCGGCCGAAAAACACGTCGACCACTTGGCTACGAACCAGATGTCAGTGCATCTTTTAAGCGACTCTCCCCTAAACGAAGCAACCCAGCAAATTCTAGTTCGTTAAACGATTCTTTTTTTAATTTTCGAAACCTTACTAGATTTTCTAAAGCATTCAATGAATCGACCAGACTTTTATAGACGGTTCGTTGCCGCACAAAAGTAATGCCGTTCGTAGTTTACCGGCGAAAAGCCCGCAGCGAGGCCATGGCGACGCTGCGGGTTGGTGCCTACCTTGTTCCCAGCCTTTGAGCGTTGGACCAGAACGCATCCGGCCCGGAAATCAGAACCAGACCCTGAGGCCAGGCCGTTAACAGAATGTTTCGTCCCACTAGAGGGTCAGCAAACGACCGAAGCAGTCGCCCAAGACAAAGCTAAGAAGCAACCACTCAAAGTGCTATCAGGCAAGTGCTGTTACGATTACATACAATCCATATCTAAGGAAATTTGACCGGATAATTCGGACTACAAGCGCCATATATTGGATGCAGATGGGTTCGGTCTACATTACGTTAGGGGCTTATGGGTGACCTGCTCCCAAGATTTAGGCACATATTGCTGTAGAGTGTGTGGCTAAATAAACGTGACGAGCAGCAAACTCGCACGGGGTTAAATTATCTAGGGAACTATGGGGCCGCACCTGATTGTAATCTTGACGCCATAGCTCAATCAGTATACGCGCTTCACGCAAACTCGTGAACCAATTGTCGTTGAGGCATTCGTCACGAAATTTCCCATTAAAACTCTCTACGTAGGCGTTTTGGGTGGGCTTGCCTGGCTGGGTAAACGCCAGTTTTACTCCGCGTTGGGCTGCCCAGGCATCCATTACCAAACCTGTAAACTCGGGGCCATGGTCAACACGCAACCGACGCGGTAGTGGACGGTGTAACGCAATACGGTCCAGCACCCGCGCGACCCGTAAGCCAGATAACGATGTATCCACCTCAATGGCCAGTGTCTCTTTGGTGTAATCGTCCACAATAGTTAAGCAACGAATGCGACGACCCATCGGCCAGACCATCGTGGACAAAGTCCATTGACCAGGTATCGTTGGGCTGACTAGGCAAGGTCAGTGCTATTCGTTCCGTCAGGCCGATGCGCTTACGGCGACGCTGGCGTACGGCCACGCCCGCCTCCCGGTAAAGTCGATAAGTACGTTTTACATTCACCGCCCAACCTTCACGTTCAAGCAGTATATGAATCCGACGATAGCCAAAGCGGCGACGCTCTTGAGCCAGAGTTGTGACGCGCTCACGCAGTTCGTCATTACGATCAGGTCGCGCCTGATAACGCAGCACCGACACCGAAATACTCATCAGCCCACAAGCCCGTCGTTCCGACAGTTGCCATGCCTGTTTTAACAGCAGAACAGCGTCACGACGGGCTTGTGGGCTTACCACTTTCGGCTAACGATATCCTTCAAGGCCGCGTTATCGAGCAGGGCGTCAGCC
Organism: Burkholderiaceae bacterium; assembly: GCA_035302965.1. Classification (GTDB taxonomy): domain Bacteria; phylum Pseudomonadota; class Gammaproteobacteria; order Burkholderiales; family Burkholderiaceae_B; genus DATGSD01. Next base: position 3,912 of record DATGSD010000021.1, read on the forward strand.
AAAAGGCGTTTCAATCGGCCATTTTCGTCTTCCAACGCTTTTAAGCGCTTGGCCTCTGAGACGCCCATACCGCCAAACTTAGCTTTCCATTTATAAAAAGTGGATTGGCCAAATCCGTATTTGCGACACAAGGCATCAACAGTCAAGCCAGCCTCTGCTTCTTTGATGAAACCAATGATCTGTTCTTCAGTAAATCGTTTCTTCATGTCCGTATTCCTTTAAACGGACTCTACACGATTTTGTACCTAACTTAGGGGGCAGGTCAGGGTTTTTCTCATGACGAAAAAAAGTCCGAGCCTGGCTCGGACTTTGCGTGCGCTTTAGAGAGAAAATTTATGCGGAAACGCCATACTCGCGTTCTAAAGACGCCCAGCGGCTTCCACACTCTTCGGCGCCCTGTTTATACGCGTCGGGCAACTCAGTGTACGGAGGACGGGGCGGCCCCGGGTTTATCAGGCCTGCAGCTTCAAATCGCACATGGCCAATTTGAATGCTGTAGTCCATGAAACGAGTGAGCTCACCGCCGGGAAACATGGGCGCCTCGGCCCAGATGAGTTGCTCGGTAATTTTGCGGGCCTTCTTCCAGTTGCCCGCCAGAATTGCGCGCGATGCGGCCACTATTGGTGAAGGAGCGCAAGCAATGCCGCCGGACCAGCACGCTTTGGCCAAATCCGGATACCGCTCTGCAACCGGGCACCATTCTGTTGCCAAGGGCAGAATCCGCATGCGGTCGCCGACCGCTGCCAGGTCTTGCGGAAGCGTCGGACCTCCGACGTGCTTGGCTGCAATCACTTGGGGTATGTTCGCAAGGGCCTCATAGGCTTCAGGCGAGATCTTTCCTTTGAACGCCAGCGGGTTGTCGTACACAATCAGGGGGGTATCCGGAAAGGCCTCGGCTAGATCCTGGTAAAACCGCACCAATCCGGCATCGTCCAAAGCCAAC
>DATGSD010000022.1:0-6126 GCA_035302965.1 Burkholderiaceae bacterium
ACCGATTTTGACGGCATTATTAGCGGTGTACCCGTTATTAATTGGGTGAACCTGCAAACAGCTGGCACCCGCATGGGCTTGGCCTTATTAGAAAATGGTTGGATTTCGCCCGAGAAAGTGCAGCTTGTCCACGACGCCGTATTAAACGCCTGCGATGCGCTTGATGGCTTAGAAGACGGGGTAGTTAGCAATTACGTCGCCTGTGAAAAAGCTTTTGACGTTAACACCTTGGCGTGTGCTAATAATGATGACGAAAACTGCTTAAACCCGGGTGACATTGCCGTCATTAAACAGCTGCACAACCCCTCAGAACTGCCTTTCAAAGTAGCCAACGGCCAACAACATTACCCTGGTTGGGGCTTGAGCGGTGAAGCGACAGCGGGTACTGGTCCGGTCGGTGGGTGGGTTGCCTGGCAAACAGGCGAAACTGCACCCGAACTACCACCACAGCCAGGGAACAGCCGCGCCTGGCTTTATGGTAGCGGTGCTGTGCAGTACTTTTTTGCGCAAGACCCCGACTACGACGTCACACAGTTCGATCCTGAAGCGCTTAAAGAACGTATGAAGATTGTTTCAGAGTTAATGGACTCAACCAATCCCGACCTTTCAGAATTTTCTAAGCACGGAGGCAAGTTAATTGTGTTTGAAAACATGGCTGACTACGCGCAAAGCCCTTACGCTGGAATCGAATACGTCCAAGCTGTGAAAGACACCCTAGGCGACGAGCAGACCGAGCAATTTTTACGCCTATACGTTAACCCCGGCACTGACCACATGGGTGGCGGCGCACCAGCGGCTGTTAACTTCCTTGACGCTCTTACTTCCTGGGTTGAACACGACAACGCCCCGGGCAATTTGGTAGCTGCCCAGCAAGACAACAAAGCTCCCTTCTCGATTACCGCCGAACGGCCACTTTGCCAATACCCTGAATACCCGCATTACGTAGGTGGCGATGAAGCAAAAGCCGAGAGTTTTGAATGCAGGAAGCCGTAACAGACGCGAACAAGCTGAAGTTACGCTGCGCTATAAACGCTAAAGGCCGCTTAAACGCGGCCTTTTTCTGTTCTAAATAAAGCTCGTTAAGCACTTAATCGTGCCATGTCACGGAAATGGCGGCTATTTTCTACCAGTTGTTGGTAGCTGCCCTGCGCCAGTAGCTTACCGTGGCCGAGCAAATAGATGCAGTCGCACTCTTCGATGGTGGTGAGACGGTGAGCGATTAGGATGATGGTTTTTTGGCCGGATAGTTCGCGAATAGCGGCCATGACGGCGTCTTCGGTTTCGCCATCGAGGGCGCTGGTAGCTTCGTCCATAATTAAGACGTTGGGGTCGTGGTAAAGGGCGCGGGCAATGCCGATGCGCTGGCGCTGGCCGCCACTTAAACGCACGCCGCGCTCACCCACAATGGTTTCGTATTGGTCGTCAAGCCCCATGATGAATTCGTGTAGGTGGGCAATTTTTGCGGCTTTTTCGACTTGTTCTTGCTTAACTTGGTCGGGCGGCACACCAAAAGCAATATTATTGGCAATGGTGTCGTCGGTTAAGAAAATATGCTGCGGCACGTAGCCAATTTGCTTGCGCCACGAGCCCAGGTTGTTACGGTTTAACACGGTGCCGTCAACACAAATGTCGCCGTCTTCAGGTGTGTAAAGACCAAGCAATAAATCGACCAAGGTGGTTTTTCCCGAGCCGCTAGCTCCAACCAAGCCGATCGATTGGTTTTTAGGGATGGTTATGTTGATGGCATCAAGCACGGGGCGGCGCAAGCCGGGGTAGCGAAAAACCAAGTTGTTAATTTCGATGGCGCTTGCTAGATCAGGCAAGGGTTCTGGCGTGGAAGGTTCTAGAGGGGTAGAGCCAAATTCTTTTAAATCGGCCACCAGGCCTTCGAGCATGGCGCGGTTGAAGCGAATTTCGGTTGCGGCGCTGAAAATACTTTGCAAGGCCGGCATGAGGCGCAAGCCGGCAAAGGCGTACAAGCTAAGGGCGGGCAAAATGGTGGCAATGCCGCGGCCAGCCTGCAAATAGAACAGCACAATGACTAATACGCTACCAAAGGCAATGGTTTCTAATAAATAACGCGGTATTACCGACATGGTTCGGTTGGAGGCCGTGGCGTAAGAAAAGTCGGCCGACGGCTTAACAAAACGCTGGGCGAAATCAGTTTCGCGCTGCAAAACTTTAACGTCTTTAATGCCTCCAAAGGCTTCGCCAGCAAGTTTGTAGCGTAACTCGTTCGACTTTGCGCGCACCCGCCCCAGGCGCCGTTGCTTGCGTTTGATGAATAAAAACACGGCACCGTAGGCGCCACCCAACACCAGCACCACAATAAGCGCAAGCAAAGGTTCTACAAAAATTAGCAAGCCCACGATGGCAACGGTAACCATGGTGCGCGACACGGCCATTAAAACAGGCATTAGTACGCGCTCTACCACCACTTGGATTTCGCTTAAGATGTTTTGGCTAAGCGAGGCCGTGTTGCGGCGTGTAAAAAAGCTGTAGGGCTGGGCTAAATAGCCCCGCAACATGCGCACCGATATTTGATGGTGGGTGCCCCACACAAAACGGTTAATAGCCCAGGTGGTGACGGCTATAAGGCCGTTGGTTAACGCCAGCGTCAGCATAACGGCAATGCCCAAGGCCATTAAAAACTGGGTTTCACTGCTAAAGCCACCGGTTTGGTATAACCACGACAAAATCGTGTTGCGATGAATTACGTCTGAGTCGGCCACAACACCCATAAACGGGGCGATACTGGCAACGCCAACTAACTCGGCAGCGGCCTGCGCCACCATTAAAAGTAACAACAAAATGGCGTTGCGACGCTGGCGCTGGGTTAATAAAGTGGCAAGCTGGCCCAACAGGCCTTTTTCACGTGGGGCAGACACTAGCAATACACCAGAAAATTGGCAGAGGTAGTTAACACTTCTTGATGCTAACAGAATAAGGCTTGCATAATACTATAAGGGGCAGGCTCTGGCGATGTAGGCTTGGCCTTGCGCTGGCTGAGAAAATGATGACAAGCGGGCGCAAGGCGTTATATATAGCCTCTTTGCGCTTGGCTTAGCGGATACCATGGCTTGCAGCCTTCTTCGTAAGAAGCTGTAAGCACGCTTTTGTAGCCGCTTTTTAGTTTTGTTACTGTGTGGTAGTTCTGATGGCACAAGGTGTCGTGTTTCTGATACTACAGAAGCACCTAGCACTAAGTTTTTTCTTATGGCAGCCCCACCGCCCTTATAACTTGTAATACCGTTTTATTTTTTAAACTGCAGAAACTTATGAAACTTTTAAAAATTGTTGGCTCTCTTGCCCTCGCCCTTCCCTTAACTTTTGGTGCGTTTAGCGCACAAGCCGAACAAGCGTATTTGGCCGAGGTGGCTGAAAACCACCCTGCATTGGCTAAGCAGTTTCAAGACATGATGCAACCTTTTATGCGCGAAGCAGACTGGCTAGCCAATTATGGCACCAGCGCACCTGGCAGCAAGGTTAGCATCGACGACACAAACTATATTGTTTACTGGGGCTGCAAGCCGCACGACTGCACTAGCGAAAACTATGCCGTGTTGGTTGAGCCCAAATCGCAAGAACTAGTGGCCGGCGCATTTGTTCGCAACCACTACAAAGAACAAAATATTACGCACAGCAACGTTACCTGGCTAGGTAATGCCGAACTTGACGTTGCCCGCGCCTTGGCATCGTTTTTGTATTAATTATTAGGTTGGCGTAACAATTGTTTTGATAAAACAACACGTTTATTTCGGTGGCGTGGCCGGCTGGCCCTGGCTTAAACATCATGCTTGGTAGGCCAGCTGTGTCACAAAAGTCAACAAGTGACTGATGTTGTTTAACGTAGCTACTGTTCACGGTTGCTCAAAAGGCGGCGGCGTATTTAGTGGCTTTTTATGCGCGCTTGCCTGTTATTTGTTTGCTTATATCGGCACGCTAAAAAACGTTTGTTGTTAAGCTCGACGCTACTGCCGCTTCTCATTTTTGGTAGCGGCAGTGAGCGCCATTTTTTTATAAGGTATACCCGTGCTAGCTGTAAGGCTATTATTTTGTATCAAAACCCCTCTTTGTAATTATTAACCCTTTTCTACGGAGATTCCGTAATGGCGTTGTGGCATTGGTTTGGAAGCACCTTGCAGGCCTACCCCGAGCTAGGCATTTTTTTAGCGCTGGCTTTGGGCTATTGGATAGGCGGCAAGAAGTTTGGCAGTTTTAGCCTGGGCTCGGTTACCGGCACGCTGTTGGCCGGTGTGCTCATTGGGCAAATTGGCCTTGATATTTCACCGCACGTAAAGTCGGTGTTTTTTATTATGTTTTTGTTCGCCGTGGGTTTTGGGGTGGGGCCGCAGTTTGTGCGCGGCATTGCTTCAGACGGCTTGCCGCAGGCGGTTTTTGCCATTGTCATTGCCATACTCTGTTTAGCTTCGGTGTATTTGGCCGCAACGCTTGCCGGCTACGGGCCGGGTTTGGCCGCCGGTTTATTAGCAGGAACACAAACGATTTCGGCATCTATTGGTTTAGCTACTGATGCCATGGGGCAATTAGGTTTGAGCGATGACCAATTTGCTGCCGAACTTGATGCCATCCCGGTTGCCTACGCGATTACCTATTTATTTGGCACGGTGGGTACGGGTTGGATTATTGCCTACGTGGGGCCAAAGTTGCTACGCATTAACTTGCGCGACGAGTGTGCCCGCTACGAGAAAGCGATGTCGGCCGGCGCCCCCGAAGGCGGCATAGAAACTGCCTGGAATCAATATATTATGCGGGCTTACGAGCTGCGCACACCGGGTTTAATTGCCGGCAAAACCGTAAAAGAAGCCGAGGCTTGGGCGGGCGGCCATTTGTTTTTAGAAAATTTGCGTCGTAAGGGCGAAATTATCGATTTTAACGACGATACAGTGCTAGAAGTGGGCGATATTGTGGCGGTGTCGGGGCGTCACGATACCTTAGTCGAATGGAGCAATCGCGCTCATGAAGTGGCCGATGAAGAGTTGCTACAAATTCCGACCGAGTCGATCGATGTGGTGGTAACCAGCAAGCACGCCAGCGGTAAAACGCTGTTAGAGCTGTCGCAATTGCCAGTGGCGCGCGGAGTTTTTGTGACGCGGGTGCGGCGCGGCGCCATGAGTGTCGACTTGCCGGTGCAAGCGCAAACCGTTCTGCACCGCGGCGATATTGTTAGTGTTAGCGGCAGCCGCAAACATGTCGAGGCTATTGTGGCTGAATTCGGTTTTGCTGATCGGCCGACGGCAGTTACCGATATGGTGTTTGTGGGTTCCGGCATTGTTTTAGGGGGCTTGATCGGGTCGCTGGTTTTTCATGTGGCGGGTATACCATTAACGCTTTCCACCTCGGGCGGCGCCTTGATTATGGGCTTGATTTTTGGTTGGCTACGTAGTTTCCACCCAACGTTAGGCAGTGTGCCTAGCGCCACGCTTTGGTTTATGAATTCGGTGGGGCTTAATGTGTTTATTGCGGTGGTGGGTATTACGGCCGGGCCAACGTTTATAAAAGGGGTTTCCGAGGTCGGGTTTGCTTTGTTTTTTTGGGGTGTTTTTGCAACGGCGTTGCCGATGTTGTTGGCCCCGCTTATTGGGAAGTATATTTTCCGCTTCGACCCAGCCATTAATTTGGGCTGCTGCGGCGGTGCCCGGACGAGTACGGCGTCGGTTGCTATGGTGGCCGAGGCTGCGGGTAGTAATGTGCCGATGCTGGGCTATACCGTGCCGTATGCAGTTAGCAATACGTTTTTGACGTTGTGGGGAATGGTGATTGTGTTGTTGGTGGGGTAGTTGCTTAGCTTGGGCTGCTGTCGCTCGATTCCTGGCTGCAGCCCCCCAAGAATCAGAAGTCGAGCGACAGGCTTGTGGCTAATAGACGTTACCAAAATGCGCGGAAAGCCTCGTCGTTTAGGGCGAGGATGACTAGCGCGGACGGCAACGCCGTCCTTTGAATCTATGGTGGCGTTTGCTGTTGCTAACTCGGCCTCAAAATCAGCGCACACACTAGCGAAAATTTCCTGAAGGTCGTTAAGGATGGCTTTTGTAAATACGTCACGGCGGTATTTAGTCACAAAGACCAGATGAACGTGCATATTAAAAACGCAGTGTCTACCGC
>DATGSD010000023.1:0-2469 GCA_035302965.1 Burkholderiaceae bacterium
CATCAAACTGCAAAATTTCGTCAGCCCGCTTGAAATTACTTACATTGCCCTCATGCTAGGGTTTATACTTGCCCTAGTAGTACGTACAATTAACTACACGGCTCACGCATTTATCCGGAGTTAACTATGATTTCACAATCAGCGAAAAAATCACAAAAACCAAGCGCCCGCGCTCTAGCCCTGTCAGGCGCAGCCTGTGTCCTAGGCTTAGCCGTTTCAATGGGTGTCGCACAAGCAGCTAATCAGCTTAGCGCCGACGAACAATACCGCATCGATATCGAACGCTGCGAATCGGGTGCCAGTGGCCAAGACGTTGCAACTTGCAAAAAAGAAGCGGCAGCAGCGCTGCAAGCAGCACGCCAACAAAACCTTATTGTGGGCGCGCCTAATTACAGCGAAAATGCCACGGTTCGCTGCGAAGTATTACCGGCAGAACTTCGCGAGCAATGCATTATTCAAATGAGTGGTGCTACTAACGAAGAGGCCCGCACCCTTATCGAGGGCAGCGTCGAAAGTGGTGGCATTTTACGGCGCACAGAAATCATAACGCCTAGCCGCGTCATCAAAGAAGGCGTCGACTATGTACCCGATAAAGCCGATCCGGCACGCATTCGCGAAGCCGAAGCAAAAGGCTTTTAAACAAGTAGCCGTTTTATAATGTTGGCAAACTAAATAAGGTGTTTATAACAAACCTATTTAGTTTGGCTAATTAAATACAAAAAGCCTGCGCAAATAAAACGCAGGCTTTTTTCTTTAACAACAAAACCATCTAGGCAGATAAGTTTAATCGCTAGGGCGTGTGACAAAGCCTACCCGCTTCAAGCCGGCTTGTTTCGCCTTGGCCATCACCTTAGCTAATAGTTCGTAGCGTGTCTCTTGGTCAGCACGAATGCGTAAATCGGGCTGAGGGTCGAATTTCGCTTGTTCTCGCATTAAAATAATCAAATCGTCAAGCACAACGGCCTTTTCATTCCAAAAAATTTGCCCATTGTCGTCAACGGCCAAATCGATGGCTTCTATTTGTTGTTCTATGGGTTCGGTACTGGCTTGCGGGATATCAATATTAAGCGAATGGCTTAATAAAGGTGCGGTAATCATAAAGATAACCAAAAGCACAAGCATGACATCGATTAAAGGCACCATATTAATTTCAGATAAAGTGCCATTCGTACCGCCCGAATCAAAACTTCCGAATGAAGACATAATTAAACATCCTTTTTCGCGCTGACAACCGCTAAATCGCGGATTTTTCCGCCCCGATTTTCTGGTACGGCTTGACCTGTCGACAACACCGTTAATAAGTCGTGGGCAAAGGCATGTAAGCGCGCAAGATAAACACGATTACTGCGAACAAAGCCGTTGTAAGCCAAGATTGCCGGTATGGCTACAGCAAGCCCAAGCCCCGTCATAATTAAGGCCTCGCCCACCGGCCCGGCAATACTGTTAACCGTTACCCCTTGCGACATACCAATATTAACCAAGGCATGGTAAACGCCCCACACCGTGCCGAATAAGCCAACAAAGGGCGCAGTTGAGCCAATTGACGCTAATACCGTCAGGCCATTCTCTAGCTTGGCGGTTTCTTCATCGATAACTTTGCGGATAATTCGGGTAACAAAAGCCGTGGTTGACCCTTTTTCCTCAAGCTTTAAAGCCCCGTATTTGCTGTGATGGTTGCGGGCATGGATGGCATGACTGGCCACATGTGCAAACGGTTCGGTGGCCCCATGGGTGGCGATTTCATTTTCGACCTCTTCAACCGAACTGGCAGCCCAAAACATACGCAAAAAATGTTGTGATCCTCGTTTTGTGCGCCAGTTGAAAAACGATTTAACAAAAATGAGATACCAACTATAAATCGACATTAAAACCAATAAAACGAATAGCGATTTACCGACAAAATCACTTTGGCCAATAAAATGCCAAAAGCCTTCTTGCGACGCTGGCTTCGCCATTTCGACCATTTCTGCCGCTTCACCAAGCGCATCAACCTGCAAAAGGGCTGCGGCACTTTCATTGGCGATATCGGCCACTTGGCTTAAATTAATGCCCACGAGTTGAATGAAATCGAACATGTCGAATTTCCTATAAAACAAAATCAAAAGGGATATCGGCCAAGGCTTGTTTTGCCAGGCCATTTTCTGTGTGCGGTTTAAAGCGCGCCTGTTTAGCTGCGGCTAACGCTGAACGATCTAAACGATCGAAGCCCGAAGACTGCTGAACACTCGCATTTTCTACGCTTCCAGTAGGGCTAATTAACACCCGAATCACAACGCGTCCGGTTTCGCCACGTCGCTGTGACGCACGTGGATAATTTGGCATTGGCCGCCTACCTGCGTAATCGACCTGGGCGATTAATTTCGGCTGTTCTGGCTTTTGTTCATCGACCTCAGGCGCACTTGGTATCGCGACTTCAGTCGCTTGGCCTGACGCAGCTGCCGCTGGCTCACGTGGCTTGGCTTCTTGTAG
>DATGSD010000024.1:0-2720 GCA_035302965.1 Burkholderiaceae bacterium
GAGCCGTGTGTGCCGTAGGGCGGGAAGGCAATGCTTTGGTGGGTGGTTCTGACCCTCGTCGCGACGGTATTGCCATCGCGTTGTAGGTGGCCGCTAAGGGCGTGGTAAACGACGCTTCAGCAATAAGGCGTGACTAAAGCCTTCGCTAGGTGGGGCTACTGCGGTAAGCGCGCTGCAGTAGGTGATGCCTTTAGGGGCTAGGCATTTAATTAGATGCTTAGCTTCTGTAATAGAGTGACGCTGAACGTAAAAGTTAATAAGCCCTCAATCGAAGCCTAGCGCTTAACGATTGAGGGCTTATTAGCGTGTTCGGTTGTTATTTAAAACCCGATCGCCAGCCCGTCTTTGCGGTAATCAGAGCCGCCTACGTAGCCGTACTGACCTCGCTCGATAATTTGTGCACCACCAAAGGCAAAAACAGCCTCGCCATCTTCTTCGATGATGTCGTGGCCTTTACCGCGCAAGCCGGCAATGAGTTCGGGGGCCATCGTGGCTTCCACCATCACTTCTTTGCCGTGGCGCACTTGCCAACGAGGGGCATCACAAGCGGCTTGCGGGTTTTGCTCAAATAGTTGGGTGCGCACAACCATTTGCAAATGCCCCTGGGCTTGCATGGGGCCGCCCATCACGCCAAATGCCATATGAGGTTCGCCATTTTTAGTGGCAAAACCCGGAATAATCGTATGAAAAGGCCGTTTGCGTGGCCCCACTTGGTTTGGGTGACCGGGTGTCAAGCTAAAACCCATGCCGCGGTTTTGCATACTAATGCCGGTTCCGGGTACAACCACGCCCGAACCAAAGCCCTCGTAATTCGATTGAATAAACGACACCATTAAGCCATCGGCATCGGCTGTTGCTAAATAAACGGTGCCGCCGTCGCTTGGTGCGCCGGCGCCGTATTCTTGCGCCGCATCGAGCCGAATAAGTTCGGCGCGCGATTCGAGGTAAGCATCGCTTAAAAACTGTTGCGCCTCGATCGTCATATGGTCTGGGTCGGCAACATATGTGGCGCAATCGGCAAATGCCAGCTTCATGGCCTCGATGCATAAATGGGTAAATTCAAGCCCATCAACATCCATGCTTTGCCAGTCGAAGCAATCGATAATGCCTAAAGCGATTAAAGTGGCTATACCTTGGCAGTTGGGTGGAATTTCATGCACAGTAAGCTGCTTAAGGGTTTTTTCGATGGTGCCACACCACAAGGGTTGGTAATCGGCCAAATCGTCTAAATCGATAAGCCCACCATGCTGTTGGGCATGTTTAACCATTTGTTGGGCTAGCTCGCCTCGGTAAAACGACTCACCACCACTGTCGGCAATTTGCTTTAACGACTTTGCCAAATCGGGGTTAGCAAAACGCTCTCCGGCCAAGGGCGCACGACCTTTGGGCATAAATGTGTCACGAAAGCCGGGTTGGTCGTCGTATTTATAGCTAACGGCTGCCCATAGCTTGGCAATGGTTGGGCTAACCGGAAAGCCGTGCTCGGCGTAATTGATCGCGGCCTCAAAAAGTTTTTCAAAAGGCAGGCGGCCAAAACGATCGCTTAAGGTTTTCCAGGCAGCAACAGCACCCGGGACCGTAACACTTTGCCAGCCGCGTGCTGGCATTTGTTTGTATTGGGCAAACGCTTCTGGCGTCCAGGCGCGCGGGCTATAGCCCGACGCATTTAATCCGTGTAGCTGTTTACCGTCCCATAAAATAGCAAAGGCATCGCCACCCACGCCGGTGCCGGTAGGTTCGACGACGGTTAAGGTAATTGCTGTTGCAATGGCGGCATCAATCGCATTACCCCCATTTTGCAAAATCGCCATGCCCGCTTGTGCGGCAAGAGGCTGCGAAGTTACCACCATATTATTGGCACAGACAATAGGGCGGCGCGATAAGTACGGAAGTGTTCCATTAATAGCGGTCATTCATTCTCCTAGAACGTGCTGCAATGTTCATAAACCGCATGCAGTTTTAAATTGTTTAAGCCGTTTAAGCCGCTGTGTATCTGCGGCTTGGTGGCCGTCATTGTAAAGTGGCTTCTACTGGGGCTGGCAAGCAAGTGGTGTTAGAGCCTGCTTGCTTAAATAAGCGCGGCACTAAAATACTTGTGTTTTAATAAGAAATTAGTCAGGGTAGTGGTGCCATTGTGGCGCATCGGTCCAATTAACTAACGGCCGAAAAACCAATTAGTAGGGATGAACATGAAAGGTTTATACCCCGGTCTACCATCCGGGCGAGTTTTTTGTCTTGTTTTTGTGTTGTGGGCAAGTGTGTTAGCCCTTGGTCAGGTCCAAGCGTCAGAATCGTCAAGCCAATCGCAAGAGCAAACGGCAGCAGAAGCTACTAAAAAAACCAGAACACGCGTAGGCCGTAAACCCAACCGCATCGAAGACCCGCTACGGGCCGCAGTAAATAGCAAACATCGCACGCCAACCTATGTGGGCCGCGACAAGGCACGCCACCCATACGATACCTTACGTTTTTTCGGCATTCAGCCACATTTAACGGTTGTTGAGTTAACGCCGGGGGCGGGTTGGTATACCGAAATACTAGCGCCTTATTTACGCGATTCTGGCCAATATATTGGTGCTAATTACAACCCCGAGTCTGACAACGCCGAATACCGTAAAGCCGCAAAAATACTAAGTAAAAAAATCGCCGAAAACCCCGAGCTTTATGGCAAAGCCAAAATAACCGTATTCGAGCCCCCGCATTTTTCAGAAGTCGCTTCT
>DATGSD010000025.1:0-10347 GCA_035302965.1 Burkholderiaceae bacterium
TGTGGACCATATCAACGTGGGGACGTCTATCAGGGCACGCGCTTTGATCCCGACACCAATTTCGCCGCCCATGGGCAACGCCTCGCTGGCACCGGGCTTGGCTCGGTAGTAAAAAAGATCATTCTGAAAATACAGGCCGGGCTCGGGAACTATCCCGGCCATCGGGCCTTTTGAACCCATTAGATATACCCCGGTGCCATGTTCGGCGCCACGAGCGTCGTTGTTGAACATGGCACCCATACCCAACACAAGCAATACTGGAAAAACATACTTATGCAGCAAATTTTGTCTCGTTTTCATTGTTCATTCTGGATAAAAAAACTAAGTAAAGATCCTGAGGATGGCGGACTGCCGTTCTCAGAATCTCAGACAATCGCATTGGCGTTGGCGCATGCGCCGTAATAACGAAGGCTGCTCTTCGGTGTCCGCTTGAGTGTGTCACGGTCCACCTCGATAAGGCCGAATTTCTTGGCAAAGCCTTCCGACCACTCGAAATTGTCTGTTGCCGCCCAATAATAAATACCGGCCAGGTCAATTCCTTGCGCAATCGCGTCATGTGCGGCTTGTAGGTAGGCCTTGAGGTATTTTTCACGCAAAGAATCTTTTAGAAGTCCGTCCTGGGAAGGTGCGTCCTTAAGAGCAAAGCCGGTTTCGGTGAGAAAGATTTTGGGTTGGTCGTAGTTTGTGTGGACACGCTGCAAAATTTCGGGAAGACCATCAGGCTCAACGAAATAGTCGTCCGTACGAGGCACGTTTTGGGGCGCTCCGTCGAAATCGGGCACGAAGCCAACGGCGACGTCAGGATTCGCCCTGACGTAGACACGGCAATAATAATTGACCCCTAGGGTGTCGGGCTTGACCGCGATGAGGTCCAAATCGTCACCCTGGATATACGGCTCGACCAGGGGCATGACGGATAGCGGGTATCCTTTTCCATAGAGAGGATCCAGAAAGGTCCGGTTCCAGAAATCATCGGCCCGGCTGACAACAGCAAAGTCTTCGACTTTGTTGCCTGCTGCGGCGCGTATGGGCGCCAGATTGACCGTGGTCGTCAGTGTTGCGTCCCGGTTCAGGTTGGCACGCGCTGCTTGCGCCATCAGGCCCAGACCCAGATTCTGGTGGTGGATGGCCGCGCCAGTGGCGTCGGCAGACGTCAGGCCAGGCGCGTGCATACCCATCGCGTAGCCTGCGAAGGCCACCGTGTTGGGCTCGTTCAGCATCGCCCACATAGTGATCCGGTCACCAAATCTGCGCGTCACGATATCAGCATGTTCGGCCAGACGCGCCGTAATGTCGCGGTCGCGAAAATCGCCCGCCCATACCGGCACATCCCAGTGGAACATAGTGGCAAAGGGCTCTATGCCGTGCTCCAGCATGCCATCGATGATGCGGTCGTACGTGTCCAGGCCTTCGGCACTAGGGGTACCAGAACCGTCGGGCTGTATACGGGGCCAGGCAAAGGAAAAGCGGAAGGACTGCACACCTGCATCGGACAATAGCTGAAAATCGTCCATAAACCGGTTTTCAAAATCCGTGCCGATGGCATTAGTCGAACCATCGCGCACATGACCTCCCTGATCAACAAAGACATCCCAGTTGCTGCGGCCTCGGCCTTGCCTGCTTTCAACCTGTGCAGAGGCCGAACCTACTCCCCATTTGAAGCCCGCCGGGAAACTGTACGAGTTTGCCGTAGCAATTTTTGGAAAACCTGCGGCAACGGCGAAAGCGCCGGCAAATTTCATGAAATTACGACGTGATGTAAGCACAATAGCCAAACGTCTGTCTCCTTCAGTGATAACACGGCCTGCCAACTTTATGGTGGTCTCCGGCAAGGCGAAATCATGTCGGAATGCAGACGCGGTCGTATGGGTGGTCAAGGTGGTGCTAGGCGTCGTCCTCATCGAAATGAAACTTATGAATGATGCGATGCGCAAGTGACGCGAAAATGACGCCCAGTATGGCTACGAACACCAAGCCTACAAACATGCCATGGCCAGCCAAGAACCGTTTTCCGATGCCGGCCTCAGGAACGATATAAGGACCGATGCCGTCCACGATAAGAGCAGTATTGAGCACCGCATCGCCCCAATGGGTGGGTTCCAGCCAGATAGGGGCAGCAGCGTCGATTACTACTGTGGCGCCAAGACCAGCAGCGCATACACCACGTGAATGGCAAGGCCGTGTGCAACGTGATGACCCAGCAACAGGGGCTGGTTTTTTGATTCGTACATTATTTTAAAAAACACGGCTATTGAGCCATGAAATAGTTGTAGCGGACCAGACTACTCCTGCACAGCATACCGACATCTGTTGACGCAAACACTCCTTACTGCCCCTATCAATTGGAGCCATTCTCGCCCCGTTAAACAAGGGCTGTCAAATCGTAACTGTTAATTTCTGTCAAGACCGCCGTGCTGGGCACAGCACGATTGAATGGTGATGGAGGAAGGAGTTTCGAGCCCCGACTACTATCAATCTTAATCTTTTGGTCAACATAAGTAAGTAGACACTCACACGCTGTCGCAAAGCCACGGACACAGCTAGATCGCCAACGCATAATGGGTATACGATACTTTGCCTTACGTATAGAAACGACCACGTCACGATCGACTTTTAATAAATACTCCGCGAAAAAAGAGTTAAGGCTTAGGTCAGCATACATTTGTTTGAGCTGGCGATTTCCTTCCTCAGGTGCTTTTAGTCTACGTACCTCAACTACTTCCATACCACCGTACTTGGCACGCCATTGGTAAAAAGTTGAATTACCAATGCAGTCCTTGCGGCCATAGGTCTTTAACGGCCTGAATCGGCCCGGGAATCGCGCAGGCTGATTGGCTCAAGTTAAAACAGGTTCCGAAGCCGATGCTGCCAGCTCTCGATAGGAGCGCGGCGGTTAACCGCGTCTACCCCGTTTAGCGCATGCGCGAGATGCGGACTTCAGCGCCACGGCGCTTGACCTCAAGGCCTTCGGAGGGCAAGATTTTTAAGCCTTCTAGGCCTTTGATGTAGCTAGAGCCTTGCATTTGCATAACGCGGATTTTGTTGCGCATGACGACAGGGCTTTGTTCGGGCATGCCGAACATCCAGACTTCTTCGAGTAGGCGGGCTGAGTTGAATTCGGTGGTGTTTTGAGCGGCGGGGCCTAGGCAGAGTATTTGCCCTTCGCGACCAAAGATTGGCAAGGTATTGAGCTCGGCTTTTACGCTAAGGACTTGGCCGCCTTCGTAGCGCCAGCCGGTGGCAACATCCCACCAGGCCGAGCCTTCGGGCAGGTAGATTTCGTGGTCAACGCCCGGTTTTAAGACGGGTGCCACGAGCAAGGCAGGGCCAAACATGTATTGGGTGTCCCACTCTTGGGCGGTTTTGTCTTCGGGGAAGCACAAGGCCATTGAGCGTTGTACGGGCATGCCGCTACGTACGGCATCTTCGATAATGCCCAGTACGTAAGGAATTAAACGGTAGCGCCATTCGAGCCAGTGTGTAACCAGCTTTTGTGTTTCTTCGTCGAAGGCATCGGGCAATAGGGCTTCGGTGGCTTGGAAGCTGAAGTTAGCCGAAAGGACATTAAGCGCTAACCAGCGAATGTAAAGCTCGGGGGTTAGCTTGTCGGTTGGCGCATCGGGGTTGCCCAGCGTATGGGTTTGTACGGTAACGCCGCTGTTGCCAAGGGCTAAGGCCGTGCGCAGTGAAAGCGCCATGCCGTCCCAATCGTTGCTAACTTTTGGCCCCAACTGCCAGGCAAAGCGCTGCACACCGGGGAAAAGGTCGGTGCTAAGCATAATGCCTTCTTGTGGCGTTTTGTGGCCAGCAACGGCATCGAATAAGGCTTGGCGAGCCAAAATTGGGTAAATATTACGCAACACGGCACCGCTTTCCCCGCGACGGGCGGTGATGTTGTCGGGAATATTAAAGCGGGCATCGCAAATGGGCGCACCTAGGCCTTCGTCAACCATTTGGCGTTGGCGTTCTACAAATAAGCGATAGCCGTCGCGGTGGGTAAGGTCGAGCAAACCAAAGGGTTTACCGCCGCTTGCAGCGTTGCCTTCAAACTGATAGGCCTCGCCGGTGTCGTCGTCCATTAATAACCAACCGCGGTCTTCCCACTCTTCGAATTGGTAGGTGCCGGCAATGACGCCGGGAAAGCTAGGCGCGGCCACTTTTAGCTTAAGCTCGTCGAACTGAGCAAAAAGCTCGCGCGGGTTGGCAAAGCGCTCTGGATCCCACTCGAAATTGGGTTTGTCGTGTTGGAAACCATAGACGGCGGGGTTGGCAAGACGGATAACGTCGAAAGCCAGGCCTTGCTCGCGTAGATGGCGCGCTAAAGACAACATGTGTTGAGCCGGTGCGGCTTCAACTTGGTCGAGCCAAACCCCCATGGGCCAAAGCTCGGGCTGGCCGGCGCGGCCGGTTTGTGCGGTGTATTGGTTGAGAATATCGCCAGGCTCGCCGGTAAAAAGGTAAACGTCGAGAATAGCCGTGTGGCTGCAAACGCTGTAAACGTTGGGCTGGCTGCTGCCAAGGTCGTGCTCGACACGCTTTAGGGTATTAACGTAAAGCCCCCAACCGTTGGTGCTCCAGACCAAAGGCAAGGTGCGCCATGGAGCGCTGTCGGTATCGAGCCGTTCGCCACGGCGGTTTAAATTGCCGGTGGTTTCGCCTAAGCCAAACAAGCCTTCGGTATCGCTTAGCTGCCAGTTAAGCTGCCACAATGGAGCGTCAGATGAGACATTGGCGGCCAAAGTGGCCTGCGGAGCGCTGCTAAGGAGTTTTTGATCGCCCTTGTATAAGCTAATTTGCAGGGGCGCAAAGCCAACATCGAGGCGCACATCGCCTTGTTCGATTTGCCAGGCGGCACCGCGCTGTTCGATTAACGAGCTAACCGCAAGCTCGCCCACAGGCTCGGGGCGGGCTAATAACATTTCGGTATGGGCTTCGGCCCGCGGCGAGAGCTTTTCGGGGTTTAATTGCGCTGGACGTGCACAGCGCAGCCGGAAAACACCGGGTGCGCAGGCTTCAACTTGCAGTTGGAGTTCGGTATCGCCAACCTGGAAATCAACACGAGTGGAGCTGGAATGTGCAAACTGTAACGATTCGAGTGCGGTTTCAGGAGCAGATTTAACGTTTGACGACACAGGATAATCCTTGGCAATGAGCATTAAGCATGGGGAACCACCGTATCCGAACGGATTGAAGCCAAACAAAACAAAAAGTGACGCCTACACCACTGGCCGGCACTTAGCTAACCCGTCGGCAAACCCCTATTTTAACAAAAACCATTCTGCTAACTGTAGTTTGGCTGCTAAAGTGCGCGAATTTTGTTTTCTTGACAAGGTTTTAAGACTGTTATTTAGTCGGTTTGCGTCGCGCCACTATCATGTGGCGCTTGCCAGCAAAGCCTTTTTGCCGCTCAACTGTAAAACCAACATCGCCAAGCGCCTGGCGCACGGCTGCTGCGCTGCTCCAGGTGGCCGCCGTGGCGTCTTCGGCAGCAAGCGCTTGTAAGTATTGGAATATTTCGGGCGACCACATCTCGGGGTTGCCGCGTGGCGCAAAGCCATCAAGAAAGATGGCGTCGGCCAACGGTAGCCTTGGCCATGCCGATACGGCAGCTTCGCTTGGCTGAGAAAGCGCTGATGCTGACACATCTGTTTGTTTTGATTCGAATAGCGAATGCAGACCTGGCTCATACGGGCTAGACGCTTTCCTTGGCTGTACAACTTGCGGCAAGGTTTTGCGGATGTCGCCAAAAACCAAGCTTAAAACCACACGGTAGTGGGGCTGCAGCTTATGTGCTCTGCTGCTCATCGCGACTTCTTGTGGGTCGCTTTGTGCCTGAGCTGGGGCGGCATCCTGCCAGGGGCTTTGCAAAGCCAGGCCAGCTACTTGGTTTTCTAGCGTTTGTTTTCTTGGGGCCTGACTGTCTGGCACTTGGCTGTCTGACATTCGGCCTTCTAGTACTTGACCTTCTAGTGTTCGATTTTCAGGAATTTCGCTTTCCGAGGTCTGGCTCTCTGAAGCTTGGTTTTTAGATGACGATGGCGGCGCTGATAGTATTGGCAGGTTTGATTCGCTAAAAACCAGCTGATGCACGCCCGGTGTGGCGGGTGGCCAGGCTTGAATTAGGCGTTGAACTTGCGGCTGGTAACTGCTTGGCAAATTACGTAATACGCGCTCTAAGTCGGCTGCCGCGAAGGGGTGGGCTTCAAATGAAACAAAATGCAGTTCTTGACTGCGTTTTGGGTCGTTGCGCCAAGCTTGCCATAGCGCTAAAAAATTTTGCCCTAAACCAAAGCCGGTTTCGTAAACGGCGAAGCTAGCCCTGCCCTGCCAGCGCTGGGGCAAACCATTGCCTGCGATAAATACGTAGTTGGCCTGCTCAATCGCCCCCGATGGCGGGTGGTACACATCGCCATAGCGATGGCTGTAGGGCACACCGCGCTCGTCAAACTGCAATTTGGCGGCTGATAAGTCGGACGATGCCGCGGCTTCGTCTTCTGCCGATGAGTCTGTCTGGTCGTTTTGCGGCTGAGTTGGCGTAGCCTGCTCTTGTAGCGCCATTTGTTCGGCGCGCAGAACACGGCGCAGCAGTTTGCCCGCGTGGCTTTTGGGTAGTTCGTCGCGAAAATGGATGGCGTGTGGACGCTTGTAAGGGCTGAGGCGCTCGATTAACCAGTCGCGTACCGCCGCTTGAGTTAAGCGATTATTAGCCGGCACAACGAACAACATGAGTTTTTCGCCGGTTGATGGGTTAGGCACGCCCACGGCTAGGCATTCGGCGACATCGGGGTGGGTGGCGGCAACCTGTTCGACTTCGTTGGGGTAAACATTGAAGCCGGCCACTAGCACCATGTCTTTTTTGCGATCAATAATTTTGATGCGCCCTTGTTCGCACATAATGCCCATATCGCCCGTTAGAAAATGCCCCGAAGACGTAAAGGCTTTGGCGCTGGCTTGGGGCTGTTGCCAGTAGCCTGTCATGACTTGCGGCCCTTTTATGGCGATTTCGCCTTCCGAGCCATAAGGAAGAAACTGGCCCTCGTCGTCGACAATACGAATATCGGTAGACGGCAAGGGCAGGCCGATATCGCCCGAGTAGCTTTGAGCGTTGGTGGGGTTAACAGCGGCCACAGGCGAGGTTTCGGTTAGGCCGTAGCCCTCGATAATGGCGCGGCCGGTTACTTCGTGCCAGCGGCGTGCTACGGCCTCTTGAACAGCAGCGCCACCCCCAAAGCACAAGCGCAGGCCCGAAAAATCCATTTCGCGGAATTCAGCGCGACGCAATAAGGCGTTAAACAGGGTATTGACGGCTGGCAGGATACTAATTGGCGTTTTGCGCCACGCCGCTATAACGGTATCGAGGCGACGTGGGTCGGCAATTAAAACGGTTTGCATGCCGGCCGACAAGGCGAATAGACCGCAAACGGTTAGGGCAAAAATATGGCATAAGGGCAACGCCCCCAGCATAACCATGGGCTTTTCATCGGGTTTGGCCATAACCGGCTGGGCAACCGCGGTAATTTGCAGCACATTGGCCACTAAGTTGCCGTGACTAAGCAGAGCTCCGCGCGGCACGCCGGTTGTGCCGCCGGTGTATTGCAAAATGGCTAAATCGCTAAGCTGTAAGCGCGGCGCCTGCCATTGCCTGCGCAAACGCCGGCCCTGGCTAAGCACCGTCGGAAAGCGCAGCACGCCTTTGGGCGCAACCTTTTTTTGCTTTCGTTCTTGGTGGCGGTAAGCAAGGTTTATGGCTACGGCTTTAAGGCCAAGCAAATCGCCCGGTAAAACTGAAACCAAGCGGCATTGCTGAGGATCGTAGTTCGAATTTAAATGGGTCGCCTGTTCGGGTTTTAGCTGGCTGTCGGTTTGAGTGGTTTTAGCGGGGCGTTTAACTGTCGCAAGTTGACTAAACGTTGTTAGAAAGCGGTCAAACACAAAAACCAAGCTGGTGCGGCTATCGCGTAATAAATAGTCAAGTTCGTAGGCTGTGCTGACGGGGTTGATGTTGACGACGACCATGCCAGCGCGCAAAATGCCAAGTAGAATAGGCAGGTACGGCATGGTGTTTGGCATCATAATGCCAATGCGACTGCCCTCTTCTAGGCCTTGTGCCGCCAACCACGCCGCAACACAGGTAGCTGTGCGGTCTAGCTGAGCATAGCTTAGATGGCTACCCATAAAGATTAGCGCCGTACGGTTTGCGTAGCGCTGGCAGGCTTGGCCTAGCAAATCGGCTAACGATTCATACCCTTGCACCGAAATTTCTGCCGGCACCTGGCTTGGGTAACTACTTAGCCACGGTTTGGTTTGCATAATCACTTGTTGTTGTCGCATCGTAATCCTCAGCCCTAATTGTATCGATGACACTGTCTGCTTGCGACTGCCCGTATACCATGCCATTTGCTCGGGCGGCTGTTGGCTGTCTAGTGGCTGTTTACAGGCAAACCGCCGCTTGCGTTCGAGACCAGACACCATGATGAATGGCCAAACTGGGCTGTGCTGCCTGCACAGCAGGTTAAGTTGAGTGTGCTAGCTGCTCGGTGGATAATTATGCTCATAATGAGATGAGCGCAGGTGTACCACCGCAGCTGTTGCGCGCCGGCGCCTGGACTTGTACGGCTCGCACGGTAACTGAGCATCGCTAGGCTGCGCGTGCGGTGGTGAAAACGTGGCAATTACGCTTAGTTGCTACACACAGTAAAACCCTTAACAAGATGCTGCGTCATTTACCGATTCTTGTGTCACAATCGCTATTTGGCAAGTCTGTAAACCCAGCAAAGTGCAACGGGCTCGCCCACTTACCGTGAGCGACACCCCCCTGTTTTTAAGGATTTTTTATGAAATTGCTCGACCCGATTGTTGCTTGGCAAGATGAAATCCGCAGCCTGAGGCGCGATTTGCATGCGCACCCCGAGTTGGCTTACGAAGAAAAACGCACTGCTGGGGTGGTGGCTAAACAGCTCGAGGCCTGGGGCCTTGAGGTGCATCGCGGCCTTGCGAAAACAGGGGTCGTGGGCACGTTACATGGCGAGCAACGCAACGGCAAGGCCATTGGCCTGCGCGCCGATATGGACGCCCTGCCCATGCAAGAGGCCAATACGTTTGCTCACGCCAGCACTCACGACGGCGTGATGCATGCCTGTGGCCACGATGGCCACACCGCCATGCTGCTAAGCGCGGCGCGCTATTTAGCGAAACACCGCCAGTTTAGTGGCACGATTCATTTTATTTTTCAGCCCGCCGAAGAAGGCCAAAATGGCGCAAAAAAAATGATTGACGACGGCTTGTTTACGCTGTTTCCGATGCAGGCTGTTTTTGGTATGCATAATTGGCCTGGGGTGCCCGCTGGCACGTTTTGTGTGCACGATGGGCCGGTAATGGCGTCTAGCAGTGTTTTTACAATTACCATTCAGGGCAAAGGGGCCCACGCTGCCATGCCCCACTTGGGGCATGACCCTGTCGTTACGGCCATGCATTTGGGGCAAGCGTTTCAAACGCTTATTAGCCGAGAAATTAATCCGCTAAGCCCAGCGGTGTTAAGCATTACAAAAATTGACGGTGGCACGGCCGAAAACGTGATTCCTGACCAAGCCACGATGGTAGGAACGGTAAGAACCTTTGATACCGACACTTTGGACCAAATTGAAACGCGCATGCAGGTGCTTACCGAATTAACTTGCCAGGCACATCAATGTACGGCTCAGTTCGAGTTTGATCGACGCTACCCTGCCACAATTAATAACAGCGCCGAAAGCCAGTTTTGTGCCAAAGTGCTTAGCGAGCTGGTTGGTGCGGATAATGTTTGGCTAGACTCGCCCCCTTCGATGGGTGCCGAAGATTTTGCCTTTATGCTGCAGGAAGTGCCAGGCGCGTATGTGTGGATCGGTAATGGTGATGGCAGCCACCGCAGTGGCGGCCACGGTGCTGGGCCTTGCATGCTGCATAACAGTAGCTACGATTTTAACGACGATATTCTTTCGCTAGGTGCCACCTATTGGGTGAAACTGGCACAGCAACGCTTGGCGCAGCTGGCTAAATCGTAAGTAAAAACTAAGCCGCCTTTTTACTATCGTTTTCGAAAGCGACTCAATTCCACCAGCAGTTTAAGCGGTGCTTAGGTGGTGTTAGCTTGAGCGCTGCCTCCCTCAATTGCTGCGTGACGACTAATTATTTGCCACATTGATTATCTTTGGTTTACGGTTTGTTCAAACCGCTTGACACATTTTTGCTCAACGCTGCGGCAAGACTTTGCTGAAGCGTTAAAATAGCGTCAGCTGCTTGGCCCGCCCCCGCTTATCGTTATGCTGTGGGGCGTACTTTTTGTGCACCCTTCCACCCCAAGGTCTATCT
>DATGSD010000026.1:0-2792 GCA_035302965.1 Burkholderiaceae bacterium
AACATTATCTGATGTGGCAGGCGACACTATCGACGAAGTCTTTATCGGCAGCTGCATGACAAACATCGGGCATTTCCGAGCAGCATCGAAATTGCTCGAGGGTACACGCGACATCCCCACAAAATTGTGGGTTGCACCTCCAACCAAAATGGACGAAGCGCAGTTAACCGAAGAAGGCCATTATGGCGTTTTTGGTACCGCTGGTGCCCGAACCGAAATGCCAGGCTGTTCGCTTTGCATGGGCAACCAAGCACAAGTACGCGAAGGAGCTACGGTTATGTCGACCAGCACGCGTAACTTCCCTAACCGCCTTGGGCGCAATACCAACGTTTATTTAGGGTCAGCCGAATTAGCCGCCGTTTGTTCGCAGCTCGGTCGTATCCCAACTAAAGACGAATATATGACGGCCATGGGCGTTATTAACGAAAGCAGCGACGAAATTTATCGCTACCTTAACTTTGACCAAATCGAGTCTTACCAAGAGGTTGCAGACACGGTAAAGTAACGGTTTCGTTAATAAAGTAGGCAGTAATAAAGCCGTTCGGCTTGTTACTGCTAGCTATTAAAAAGCGGTGTCGCTACGGCGGCACCGCTTTTGTTATCGCCCAAGCGTTTACTAGGTAAACCTGCTGTACAAACCGCTTCGGGGTAAACTACCTTTAGCACGAACCTTAACCCGCCTCGCCTACGCATTATGTCTGCCCCCATCTCTTCTTTTTCTCGCGACCTCACGTCACTGTTAAATCTGATCGATTCGGCAACTACGGCCAACAGCCAAATAGAGCATGTTTTCTGGGAAATCCAAATAAAAGCAACGCTCAACCAATTATTAAAAGCTAAAAAAGAAGACAGCCTCGAGCAAGCCCTCGAATATTTCGCTCATCACCAGTCGATGGCCTACGAATTGCTGGTCGAGCACCTAGAGGCGCTTACCGAATCACAAAGCAAAACGTTTCAGAAAAAAAACTACGATGTTTTGCTAATTAGCGCCCCCATCGTTTTATGGACGCGCTACCAACTGCCGCAAAAACTAGCCTTAGAACCCGCTTTATTTACCGAACTTAGCCAGCAGTTTCAATCGCTGTTACTAGCCAAGGGGTGTGCCGCTGCTTTCTTGCCCGAGCTTCTGGGTTTTGAGCAATTACCGCAATCGTTTACAGACACCCGATTATTTACGCAACAGCTAGGACAGCAAGCGCTTAAACCAGGCAAGCAAAAAAATCTTGTTAATTCGGCTCAGCTGGGCAACGACGAAGCCTTAGCCGAGGCTCGATTTTTTGTCGGTGCCGCCGTTGTTCCTCAGCACCAGCCGATTTTTCAGTGGCAAGCAAAACCCGAGCAAGGCACAACTTTACACGCTCAAGCTGTTGCTTCCTGGAAAGCTGTTGCCAATAAATTATTAAGCCCCTTGTTTACCGGCTGCAGCACCGAGTTTTTAGCTCCAGGGCCGTTTTATGCTAGCAATCGTTTAGCCGATCTTCAGCTACGCCCAGCAGCGCTTAAAGCCTCAGTAACTTGGCTGCATGCGGTTACAGGTGTCGCACCATCGTCGCTTCGTGCTACTTTTGCCGCCTGTGGCAGCAACGAGGTCGAAGAATACCGTATTGGCTTAACAACCCAGCAGTCAAATAATGTTATGTATGGCTGTATCTGGCCAGTGCTAACTAAAGATGAAGCCAACCCCGATTTGTTCGACTCAGGCTTAAACGCTACCGCCGATACAATTAGCACATTGTTACGCGAACTTGGAGTACGAGACATCAGGCGTCTACCTGGCCTTCACGAGCTCGATGGCTGCGACGATTGTGGCGCCCCCTACTTCCCAAACCCCTTAGGCGAATTAGTTCACCCCGAACTTCCCGAAGACCTCGACCTTAACCCAGTGCAGTTTCATTAGCTTTAAATGCACACCATGGGCATCGATATTTTTTGCCAGGTTTTAGACAATTTTGGAGACATCGGGATCTGTTGGCGTTTAGCCAAACAACTACGACAACGTACAAGTGGCCCGATTCGTTTATGGGTTGATGAACTAGAACGTTTCAAACAAATCGAGCCCGATGTCTCGCTTGGCGTTACTTGGCAACAACTTAACAACATTACGATTATCCAGTGGCAAGAAACGTTGCCACTATTAAAACCGCATGCGCTTGTAATCGAGGCGTTTGGCTGCCAATTACCAGCGCCGTTTATTCGCCAAATGGCCAAACAAAATAGCTTATGGATTAACCTTGAGTATTTCAGCGCTGAAACCTGGGCTTTGCAATGGCATGGCTTGCCATCGTTACAGCCTGGTGGCGCGAATAAATATGTGTTTTTCCCGGGCCTAAGCTCTAAAAGTGGTGGATTGTTACGCGAGCCCGATCTGCAAAAAAAACGTTTACTCTGGCAAAACAACCTAAGCGAACAACAAAATTTTTTAAAGCAGCTAACTGTTGCCCCCAAGCTGCGCCACTTAATTGCTAACGGCGCTTTGCAAGTCTTTTTATTTTGCTACAACCCAGCACCCATTACCGGCCTGATAAACGCCTTAGCAACTCGTGAAGAACCGGCTGTGGTATTAATACCCCGGGTGTTATACGACACACTTTCTAATCTACTTAAACAGGCCAACGCCGACCAGGTTTACTTAGCCCCAATACCGTTCATTACACAAGATGATTTCGACAAATTATTGTGGAGCAGCCATTTAAATATCGTGCGTGGTGAAGATTCTTTTGCCCGAGCGTTGTGGGCGACAAAAACCTTTATTTGGCACATTTACCCACAAGATAACGACGCCCACTTAGTTA
>DATGSD010000027.1:0-7572 GCA_035302965.1 Burkholderiaceae bacterium
GCTGTCGAAGCGGCACGCGCCGGCGAGCAGGGTAAAGGTTTTGCTGTGGTTGCTGGCGAGGTTCGTTCTTTGGCACAGCGTAGTGCGCAGGCAGCTCGCGAAATCAAAGAGCTTATCGAAGATTCCGTCGGCAAAATCGAAGACGGAGCCCGTCAGGCTCACGAGGCCGGCGAAGTCATGACCGAGGTATTAGGCTCTGTGCAAGGGGTTACAACCATTATGGCCGAAATCTCGTCTGCTTCTGCCGAACAACTTGATGGCATCGAACAAGTTAATGAAGCCGTTGCTCAAATGGATTTAGTTGTTCAGCAAAACGCGGCTTTAGTTGAAGAGGCGGCCGCAGCAGCAGGGTCGTTACAAGAACAAGCGCATCGCCTTACCGAGGCCGTTGCGGTGTTCCGAATTACCGAGCAGGCTTTCAGCCAAATTATCGATTATCAAGCCGACACCATTAACGACCCTAACACCATCGAGTCGTTACCTAACCTTAGCGCGGCCGATGTCAACGAATTTGACGAATCGAATACAGACGCAGAACAAGCAGCAAAAGGTGAAGACACCGAAGGGGGTTCAGGCGATGCCGATGTTCATTTATTACCGGGGCGTGCATAGGCTGTGTCAACTACTTTTTCTCGTTTAGCGGGGCCTACTGCTTCGTTAAGTGCTGCCGATTTTTCTCGGGCGGCAAAGTTGCTTAAACAACGCAGCGGTATTTTATTAGGCTCGCATAAACACGAAGGTGTTGCACGTGCCCTTGGGCAACAGGCCACTCGTCTTAATTTAGATGGCCCCGCCGACTACCTCGATTATTTACAAAGTCATCCGCAAGACGACGAATGGCATGTTTTTATCAATGCGTTTACGGTTAACCATACGGCTTTTTTCCGAGAAAACCACCATTTTTTAATTTTGGCCGATTTTCTACGCGAGCGTTCTGTACCTCTTGATATCTGGACTTGCGCGGCATCTACCGGAGAAGAAGCGTACTCAATTGCCATTACCTTAGACGAAACTTTTGGTGCAGCGAGCACAAACGCCCATATTCTTGCTACCGACATCGACACGGCGGCTATTAAGCGGGCGCGCGCTGGTGTTTATGCCTTCGAGCGGGTTGAGGCGCTGTCCGAAGAGCGGCTTAAACGCTATTTTTTGCGCGGTACAGGCAACCGTGAGGGGCAGGTAAGGGTTAAACCGTTTTTACAAAAAATGGTGCAGTTTGGTGTTTTAAATTTGTTAGACACGGTGTGGCCGATAGAGCAGCAATTCGATGCCATTTTTTGCCGTAACACCTTAATTTATTTTGATAGGCCCACCCAAATTACCGTTCTCGAGCGGCTCGCCAAAATGCTTAAAGAAGGCGGTTTGCTGTTTGTTGGGCATTCAGAAAATTTTACTTACCACACGCAGCAATTGCGTTTGCGTGGCCAAACTGTCTATGAAAAAGCGGGCTAGCTTGTTTATTGAAACCATGTAAGCAAGCCGTTTTTAACAATTTTGATCGCTTATGAAAAAAATAAAGGTTTTGTGTGTCGATGATTCGGCTTTAGTGCGCAGCATCATGTCAGAAATTATCAATCGCCAAGCCGACATGGAAGTCGTAGCGGTGGCTAGCGACCCATTAATTGCGCGCGACTTAATTAAAGAACACAACCCCGACGTGTTAACCCTCGACGTCGAAATGCCACGCATGGACGGCCTCGATTTTTTAGAACGCTTAATGCGTTTGCGCCCAATGCCGGTTGTAATGGTTTCTTCTTTAACCGAGCGAAATTCTGACATTACCTTACGCGCACTTGAACTAGGCGCAGTCGATTTTGTGACTAAGCCAAAATACGGCTTACGCGACGGTTTATTAGAGTACAGCGAGCTAATTACTGAAAAAATCCGTATTGCGGCCAAGTCGCGTCCGCGCCCCTTAACTGCGGTAACGCCTAATAAAGCACCAGCTGCTAAACAATTGGGTCAGTATTTTGCTACTACAGAAAAAGTTATTGCAATAGGAGCGTCTACTGGTGGCACCGAGGCCATACGGCAGGTTTTGGAACCTTTACCGGCAAATAGCCCGGCCATTTTAATCACCCAACATATGCCGGCTGGGTTTACGCGTTCTTTTGTTCAGCGCCTCGATGGTTTGTGTGCTGTTAATGTACACGAAGCGCACGATGGTCAGCGGGTGTTGCCGGGCCATGTCTATATTGCCCCCGGCGGCGAAACTCATATGCAATTAAAGCGCTCGGGTGCTAACTACGTTGTTGTCTTAGATGCTAGCGAACCGGTTAATCGGCATCGGCCATCGGTAGATGTTTTGTTTTGGTCGGTTGCCCGTGTTGCGGGCAAAAATGCCGTTGGCATTATATTAACCGGCATGGGTAAAGACGGAGCCCAAGGTTTACTGGCGATGCGTGAAGCCGGCGCGCGTACATTTGCCCAAGATGAAGCCAGTAGTGTGGTTTTTGGCATGCCCCGAGAGGCATTAGCCATCGACGCAGCAGAACGAGCCGTGCCGCTGTCTGAAATCAGCCAAGTACTATTAGAAAGCGCGGGCTCTTACGGCTTGCGAGTGTAAATTCAACCGTATTCAATACTAGGTCATTAATTTGGAGAGTTACTCGTGGTTCAAAAAGCCATAAAAATTTTAGTGGTAGACGACTTTCCCACCATGCGGCGCATTATCAAAAATTTGTTGAAGGACCTCGGTTTTGAAAACGTCGACGAGGCCGAAGACGGGGTAATGGCACTCGAAAAACTTCAGCATGGCAATTTCGATTTCGTCTTATCTGATTGGAATATGCCGAATATGGATGGGCTCGAATTACTAAAAACAATTCGAGCCGACGAACAGTTAGCCGAGCTACCCGTTTTAATGGTCACGGCCGAGGCAAAAAAAGAAAATATTATCGCGGCGGCAAAGGCCGGCGCCAGTGGCTATGTTGTAAAACCGTTTACGGCAGCAACCTTAGAAGAGAAAATTCAGCAAATTTTCGATAAGCTGAAAACTTAATTAGGAAGATCCATGACGACTATCGATCCGAATCAGTCAGGCGGTATGGAATCACCCTCTGAAGACTTATTACAACGCATTGCTCATTTAACCCGAATGTTGCGCGAAAGCATGCGCGAACTAGGGTTAGATCAGGCTATCAAAGAGGCCGCCGAGGCCATTCCGGATGCCCGCGATCGTTTGGGCTACGTAGCCCGCATGACCGAGCAAGCAGCCAATCGTGTTTTAAATGCCGTTGAAGAAGTTCAGCCGCTACAAGAAAACATTTTAAATTCGGCTCAAGAACTCGAGCAACGTTGGGCCCAATGGACACCCGAAAGCGATGCCGCGCAAACCGCTAGCTTGGTGCACGATACTCGCCATTATTTACAAGAGAGCACGCAAAACGTTAAACGTTCGCAAGAAAACTTGCTCGATATTATGATGGCACAAGATTTCCAAGATTTAACTGGTCAAGTCATTATGCGCATGCTCGGCGTTATTGGTGCCATCGAAACCGAGTTGCTTCAGGTGTTAATCGATAATGTGCCCAAAGAGCGTCGCGACGACCCCGATGCCTTGGTTAATGGCCCTCAGCTTAAAACTGACAACCGCCCCGACATTGTGACCAGCCAAGACCAAGTCGATGACTTACTCGCCGATTTGGGTTTTTAGCTGTTTGGCAGTAGCAACTTTTTCTCGCTCCAGCAGGGTTAACGTAAAATAGCGACCTAATACCGGCTTTGCTTCGGTCTTAGTTTGTGATGCGCAAGCCCTACAATCGAGCCAGTATTTTTCAATTGGGCTTGATGGCAATTCATGGCAGAAGAGAGCGATCTCGAAAAAACAGAAGCGGCAACTCCGAGGCGCTTAGAAAAGGCTCGCGAAGAGGGCCAGGTTGCCCGTTCCCGAGAGCTCAACACCTTTTTGCTATTGGCGACAGGTGTGGCAACCCTGTGGTTACTGGGTAAGCCCTTATATCAATCGTTTCGATCTATTTTTCGTGCTGGCATGGGTTTCGATTTGCGTATACTCCATGACAGCGACGCGATGTTGGCATTTGCGTCTGCCGCTGCTTTTAATGCCCTTTTAGCCATTTTGCCGCTGCTCGTTTTACTGGTTTTAGTGGCAATTATTGCCTCGGTTTTATTGGGCGGTTTAACACTTTCTTCTAAATCGCTTAGCCCCAAATTTGAGCGTTTAAGTTTACTCAAAGGGCTTAAGCGCATGGGCTCTTTACAAACGCTGGTTGAGCTATTAAAAACGCTGGCTAAGGCGTTAATTATTGGCGGCATAGGCGCTTGGGTTATTTGGTCGCATCAAGAATCCATGGTGGCGTTGATGCAGCTTCCACCCCAGCCGGCCTTAATTGGCGGCATGCGTTTGGTGGCACTTTGCTGCGGTTTAATCACGGCCGCTTTATTAATTGTTGTCGGAATTGATGTTCCTTGGCAGCTTTATAGTCATTACAAAAAGCTGCGTATGAGCAAACAAGAAGTTAAGGAAGAGCATAAAGAAACAGAAGGTGACCCTCAGCTAAAAGCCAAAATTCGTCAGCAGCAGCGCTCTTTAGCCCGCCGACGCATGATGGCCGAAGTTCCTCATGCCGATGTGGTTGTTACCAACCCAAGCCATTATGCGGTTGCTTTGCGTTACGACGAAGAAGCTGGTCAGGGCGCCCCAAAAGTGGTGGCCAAAGGGCGTGGGCTTTTAGCACAGCGTATTCGCGAGCTAGCCAACACACACCGCATTCCAAGTTTATCGTCACCACCGCTAGCGCGTGCTTTATATCGCCATGTTCGGCTTGATGAAGAAATTCCAGAGGCTTTGTACCGTGCGGTTGCCGAGGTTTTAGCATGGGTTTATCAATTACGTCATTGGCAGCAAGGGCTGGCTGCCATGCCGTCTGAACCCATCGATTTACCGGTTCCATCCCACCTAGACCCAGCAATGTCTGAAAGCAATAGGTCTCAAGGCTTAGCGCGTCGACCTGGTTCTTCCGACGTTGATGTCGGTTTGTCATCGTAAAGTTAGGCGGCTATGAATCCATTAATTGCCCTCTTTCGCAATAACGGCGCCGAGCAGGCGCGTTTGCTTGCGGGCCCGGTTTTAATCCTCATGGTTTTGACCATGATGGTGCTGCCGTTGCCGCCAGTCATTCTTGATTTATTTTTTACGTTTAATATTTCGCTCTCGATCATGATTCTTTTGGTGGCCATGTTCACCAAAAAGCCACTTGATTTTGCTGCCTTCCCGGCTGTTTTGTTATTTGCGACCTTGCTGCGTTTGTCGCTTAACGTGGCCGCAACCCGAGTCGTTTTAATTAATGGCCATAAAGGCCCAGACGCCGCCGGACAGGTTATCGAGGCCTTCGGCCATTTTTTGGTTGCCGGTAATTTTGCGGTTGGGATTATTGTCTTCATTATCTTGGTAATTATTAATTTTATTGTGATTACCAAAGGGGCTGGCCGAATTGCCGAAGTAGGGGCGCGCTTCACCCTCGATGCCTTACCCGGCAAACAAATGGCCATTGATGCCGATTTAAACGCAGGTTTAATTGGCGAAGATGAGGCACGAGAGCGTCGCCGTGAAGTCGCCCAAGAGGCCGAGTTTTATGGCTCTATGGATGGTGCTAGTAAGTTTGTGCGCGGCGACGCAATTGCGGCGCTGTTAATTATGTTGATCAACATTGTTGGCGGCTTAATTGTCGGTGTTGGCCAACACGACTTAAGCTTTGCCGAAGCCGGGCGTGTATACACTTTGTTAACCATTGGCGATGGTTTGGTGGCACAAATTCCGGCTTTAGTTATTTCCACGGCCGCCGGGGTGGTGGTGTCACGTGTTGCTACCGATGAAGACGTTGGGCAACAGATGATTGGTCAATTATTTACCAATCCAACCGTTTTATTTATTACAGCAGGCATTGTCGGAGCGATTGGTGTCATTCCAGGCATGCCGCATTTTGCCTTTTTGCTGTTGTCCGCCTTAATGGCCGGCGGCGGTTGGTGGTTACATCAAGAAATTACTAAGCGCAAGCAACGCGAAAAAGCCGCCGAAGCCGTAAGCACAACGGCGCCCGACAGCCAACCCGAGGCCAGTTGGGACGATGTCAGCTTAGTCGAACCCCTGGGGCTCGAGGTGGGCTATCGCTTAATTACATTGGTTGACCATGCGCAAAACGGTCAACTTTTACACCGTATTCGAAGTCTGAGAAAAAAATACGCACAAGAACAGGGTTTTTTACCTCCGGTTGTACATATCCGCGACAATTTAGAGCTCGCACCCGATGCCTACCGCGTTTTAATCTCTGGTGTAGAAGCCGGGCGGGGTAATGCGCAAATCGATCAGTGGCTAGCAATCGATCCTGGTGATGCTGCCATTGAAATTGAAGGCACTAAAACTACCGATCCTGCATTTGGTTTACCGGCGGTGTGGATAAACGAAGAGCAACGCGAGCAGGCCCAGGTAGCCGGTTATACCGTTGTCGATGCGCCCACGGTTATTGCAACCCATTTAAATCATTTAATGCATAAATATGCGGCGCAATTATTAGGGCAAACCGAGGTGCAGCAGTTGTTAGATCATGTAAGCCGTGACATGCCAGACTTGGTTAATGACCTTGTGCCCAAGGTATTAAGCCGCAGTGTTATCCAGGCAATTTTGCGGGGATTATTACGCGAAGATGTGCCGCTGCGTGATATGCGCACAATTCTTGAAACCTTGTCTGAGCAAGCTCCGCGTTTACAAAGCACCGATCAACCGGCAGATGTCGAGACACTATTAGCTTATGTGCGGGTTGCCTTGGGTCGTGCCATTGTGCAGCAATGGTTTGCTTCTGATGGTGATATCGAACTTATCGGCTTAGATGCGGGTTTAGAGCAAGTGTTGAACCAGGCCTTAAGCAATAGTGGCGCCCTCGAACCGGGTTTGGCTCAAAGTTTATTAGAGCAAACAGCGCAAGCAATGCAGCGCCAAGAGGCGGCCAACAAGCCACCGGTGTTGTTGGTTTCGCCAGGGTTGCGTCAACCTTTATCGCAGTTTTTGCGCCATCAGTTGCCTCGTTTGGTTGTGCTATCAAGTGCCGAAATTCCGGATGATCGAGTTGTACGGATTACGACTTTAGTCGGTGAGGCGAACGCATGAAATTAAGTCGTTTTTTTGCGGCCACCAATCGGGAAGCTTTGCGCCAGGTGCGCTTAGCCCTAGGGCCCGATGCCTTAATCGTGTCGAATCGGCGTGTTAATGGTGGCGTTGAAATCGTCGCTGCCGATCAAACGGCAGTTAGCGAAAATATCGCTGATGCCAGCAAACCAATTGAAGAAAGTTCTGGCCTGCAAAATCTCGAACAAGAGCAGCCCTTGCTTGATGCGCTTGGCACGATGAAAGGCGAGTTATTAGGGCGTATTGATGATTTGCTTTGGGGTAGCCAACTAAGCGATGCCCCAAGAGTTCTTAGTTTGTTCCAGACGCTTTTAGGCTTTGGTTTTAGCACCACGCTTTTGCGCGCGATGCTAAAAAAGTTGCCGCCACACTTAACGGGCGTGGCAGCTTTGCAGTGGGCGCGTAGCGAATTAATTAAGCACCTACCGCTA
>DATGSD010000028.1:0-2684 GCA_035302965.1 Burkholderiaceae bacterium
CTACTCCCTACTCCCTACTCCCTGCTCCCTACTCCTTGATCCGCGATCCGTGATCCGTGATCCTTGCCCCTCGCGCCTCGCCTTTGCCTATTCCTGCTTTAAAACACTAGCCGCCTCGTGACGAAATTGTCGGGGCGAGAGGCCGGTTTCGCGTTTAAAGAAGCGCGAAAAGTAGGCGGGGTCGTTAAAACCTAGGCTGTACGAGAGGCTGCTTACCGTCATCGACGTATAAACCAAGCTGCGTTTGGCGGCTAAGATGACGCGCTGATGTACAAGTTGTAGTGCCGATTGGCCGACAATTTGGCGGCATAAGCTATTTAAGTGGGCAGCCGTTATGCCAAGCTTGCTGGCGTAGTTTTCGATGCTAAGTTGTTCGGTGTAGTGGTTTTCGATTAATTCGTTAAAGCGCTGAAAGTGTTGACGGCTGCGTTGGCTTTCGGGTGTGCCGTCGGCGGCTGGGTGCGGGCCGTTGCGGCTAATCCAAACCAAAATAGCAGTAAGCAAGGCTTCAATAAATGCGGCTCGGTAGGCTTGGTTGCTTTCGTATTCGTCTTGCAAAACCGTAAACGCGGTGTCGATAGAAAAACCCTTGGGGTTATCGGCCCCTTTTAACTCGTACACATAGGGTGTATTAAGTAGATTAACTGCTGGGTCAATCGCTTGCACTAGGCGCTTAGCCAAGGGGCTGGCCAAGGTTAAAACGTGGCCATCGGTATTGGGGTTGAAACGAAAGCCATGAACACACATGGGGGGCACTTGGACAAGGTGGCCCGAGCCCAAAGAATACGAAGTGCCATCAAGGGCCACTTGTGCCGTACCGCCTTTTAAATAAAGCAGTTGCACCAGCGAGTGGTGTTGATGCAATTTAATTTGCCAATCGTGCAGTTTGCTGCGGTCGGCGATGCGCTCGCAATGAAACATATCGGGGGTTGGCCATTGCTGCGCTTCACCATAAAGTTTGTAAACTGGCACCGACTGGTTATTGTGTTGAGCAAGCACGACAAACCCCTTAAAAACACAAAAAACAAAAAAGCGTAAAACCCCTACTGCTTTATTAAAACGGCTTCAATTACCTAGCGATAGAGCGCAATAGACTAACAACGACAAAACACGCCAAGGCTAATAATATGCGAAAAGTACAAGTATTATAGGCAGAAATGCATTCACTAAGCGAACAAAGCAAGGCATGATAAAAGTCAGAGCAGCTGGAGTGCAGGCGGTTTTGCACCCTGTCAGTTCCGGCGTCTAACTTATTTACAGGAGTCCTCCATGAGAACACAAGTTGTCATTATTGGTGCCGGGCCGTCAGGTTTGCTT
Organism: Burkholderiaceae bacterium; assembly: GCA_035302965.1. Classification (GTDB taxonomy): domain Bacteria; phylum Pseudomonadota; class Gammaproteobacteria; order Burkholderiales; family Burkholderiaceae_B; genus DATGSD01. Next base: position 1,318 of record DATGSD010000028.1, read on the forward strand.
CTGGGCCAGTTATTGCATCATCAGGGTATCGATACCGTTATTCTCGAGCGCCGCTCGCCCGATTATGTGCTTAGCCGCATTCGTGCCGGTGTACTCGAGCAAGGTATGGTTAATTTGCTGCGCGAAGCGCAAGCTGGCGAGCGCATGGATGCCGAAGGGCATATTCATGAAGGCGTCAACCTATCGTTCGATAACAAACTACGCCGCATCGATTTTAAAAAATATGCCAACGGCCAAACGGTTATGGTTTATGGCCAAACCGAGGTTACACGCGACTTAATGGAGGCTCGCAAACGCGAAAACGGGGTTTCTATTTACGAAGCTGATAACGTTCAGGTGCACGATTTTTATACCGACAAACCGCGGGTTACGTACGAAAAAGACGGGAAAACCCACGAAATCTTTTGTGATTACATTGCCGGCTGCGACGGTTTCCATGGGGTGTCGCGCCAGTCTGTTCCTAAAGACAAAATTACCACCTACGAACGCGTTTACCCCTTTGGTTGGCTAGGCATTATGGCCAATACCCCACCGGCCGCCGAAGAGCTTATTTACGCCAACCACCAGCGCGGTTTTGCTCTGTGTTCGCAGCGCTCACTAACCTTAAGCCGCCACTATGTGCAAGTGCCATTAGAAGACACCGTCGACGACTGGTCTGACGATCGCTTCTGGGAAGAGCTAAAAATTCGCTTACCCGACCATGTTGCCGAAACCTTGGTAACCGGCCCGTCTATCGAAAAAAGCATTGCCCCCTTGCGCAGCTTTGTAACCGAACCTATGCGCTACGGTCAGCTATTTTTAGTGGGTGATGCCGCGCATATCGTGCCGCCCACGGGTGCCAAGGGCTTAAACCTTGCGGCTAGCGACGTTTCTACGCTTTATCGCATTTTGCTTAAGGTTTACAAAGAAAACCGCACCGATCTTCTCGATAAGTATTCTGAAATCGCCCTACGACGCATCTGGCAAGCCGAGCGTTTCTCGTGGTGGATGACGAATTTGCTACACAAATTTGGCGACGACCCCTTCGGCCACCGTATGCAGCTGGCCGAGCTCGAGTACTACACCTCTACCGACTCGGGTTTGCGTGTATTTGCCGAAAACTACGTTGGCCTACCCTACGAGCCCATCGAGTAAGTATTTTGCAGTGTAAGGCGTTTGAAGGGTTTAAACGCCTTAACAAAAACGCCCCAAATGCCAGTGGTATTTGGGGCGTTTTTGTTAGGTAACTAGTAATTACAGCAAATCTTTACGTAAATCGGCTGGGCTGCGTGGCGATAATAAGCCGGGGGCAACATCAAAGACCGTTTTAGCCCCGGTTTGCCCAGTGGCATTTAAACGCACAGCCGCACGAGCATAGGCGACTAACA
>DATGSD010000029.1:0-7469 GCA_035302965.1 Burkholderiaceae bacterium
TCCTCGCGTTTTTTGCGCTCAGCCTCTTCTTTCGCTTTTCGCTCTTCTTCCTCGCGTTTTTTGCGCTCGGCTTCTTCCTTAGCTTTTCGCTCTTCTTCCTCACGTTTTTTGCGCTCGGCTTCTTCTTTGGCTTTTCGTTCTTCTTCCTCGCGTTTTTTACGTTCAGCTTCCTCTTTAGCCTTTTGTTCTGCTTCTAATGCAGCCTTGCGCTCAGCTTCACGGCGCTCTTCTTCCTTTTTTTTCTGTAAAGCGATGTCGGGGTCTTCAGTTTCTTCTGCGACAACGCCTTCGCTTTCAGGCTCAGGTTCGGGCTGCGGTTGAGGTGTTATTTCGGGCTCTGGCTCGGGTTCTGGTGTGGGTTCCGGCTCAGGTTCAGGCTCAGGCTCTGGGTTCTCTTGTGGCTCTTCGTCGGGCAATTCTTCTTCGGCATTGGGTTCAGCCTGGGCATCGTCGGTTTCTAGCTGGTTTTGCTCGTCTTCACCAAAAGGAGTGTCGCCAGGCATCCAAAGTTCGACCTGGACCGGCGAGGGCGTGCGCGGCGCGCTTGGCCAAAAACCAATTAGCAACGACGCCAAAATAAGCAAGTGCACACCAATGGCATAGCTAAGGCCACGTCGCTCGTCGGCTTGCTGAATAAAGCCCAAGCGAAAACCGCGCTGTTGTGTTTTTTTACTTACCATGGCGATCACAGAAAAAAGGGACAAGCTGGCGCCCGACGCTAGTTAGCAAAGCCATTGGCGCGACAACAAGATATCGTGAACGCTTAAACATCTTAGGAAGACGGCTGCTTGGTAGTGTGATCTTGGTTAACTAATAAACCAAGGCGCGTAATACCCGCGCCGCGTAACTCGTCCATCACTTTCATGACGTTTTCGTAGGGAACTTGGCCATCGGCTGCCACAACCACCGGCGTCTCGGGCGTCATGAGGCGTTTAACCTCGTTAATCAGTTGTTCTTGGCTGATGACTTGGAAGTCGGCCCCGGCTTCACGCAGCCGCACCGAAAGCGCGCCATCTTGCTCAAGCTGAACTTCGATTGGCGTTGCTGGCATATCACTGGCTTGGCCAACCGACGGCAATTCGATTAAGCCCGGTGTGATCATGGGTGCCGTTACCATGAAAATAACAAGCAGCACGAGCATGACATCAATATACGGCACGACGTTGATTTCGTTTTGTAAACGCCGCCGTGAACGACGAGAATAGCCACGCTTCGATGCCATTAGCGCACCTGCCGTTGCAAAATATTAAGAAACTCGTCGATAAAACTGTCGAAACGAGTTGCTAAGCTATCGATGGCATTGGTATAGCGGTTGTAGGCAATTACAGCCGGAATGGCGGCAAACAAGCCAATGGCCGTTGCAATAAGGGCCTCGGCAATACCCGGAGCCACCGCCGCCAACGTTGCCTGTTGCATAGAAGACAGCCCGATAAACGCGTGCATAATGCCCCAAACGGTGCCCAGCAAACCGATGTACGGGCTTACCGAGCCAGTAGTCGCTAAAAAGCTTAAACGGCTTTCGAGCTCGTCGACTTCGCGTTGCAAAGTGGCGTACATAGCGCGACGGGGCCCATCGAGTAGGGCAGTGGCGTTAACTTTATTTTGGCGCGCTTTGATAAATTCGCGCATTCCTGAATCGAAAATACGGGCTAACGCCCCGTGTTCGGCAGGGCGACTGGCAATCGCCTGTTGTAAAACGCTGAGGTCGCCACCGGCCCAAAAATCGTTTTCGAAGCGGGCAGTTTGTTCGTTTGCGCGTTTCAGCGCACTATGTTTGCTGAAAATGTATGTCCAGGACAAAACAGACGCTGCCAGCAAGATAAGCATCACGATTTGTACTGGCACACTTGCGCTTAAAATTAGGGAAAGCAACGAAAGGTCGCTGGTGGCTTCCATAGTCAGTTTTGTACCTTCTTAAATAATGACCGTAATTGGTCGGGTAAACGAGTGGGTAAAAACGTTTGCGCGTTAATACAACACACTTCGATCTGGCTTGTGCATAAAGGTTCGTTATCACGCAGGGCGGTTTGCTCGAATTGCACGCTTGCTGCGCCAACTTGCTTTACCTGCGTTTCGATTAATACCTCGTCGTCAAGACGCGCTGGCGCAATATAACGAGCAGAAACATTACGAACGATAAACATCAGGTTTTCGTTGGCGATGAGCTCGGATTGCTCGATACCAAGGCTGCGCAGCCATTCGGTACGAGCGCGCTCGAAATATTTTAAATAATTGGCATAAAAGACCACGCCAGCGGCGTCGGTATCTTCGTAATATACGCGAATTGTTAATGGCGCGACGGAACTGAATGTTTCTGGTGGCAAGCGGGTATGATCGGGCATAGCAAATAACAACAACTTATTGGTTAAGGCACTGCAAAACGTGTTCGACTACTTGCTCGATGGCAATTGAGTCGGTGTGTCCGCTACGGCGTGCCTGGACATCGATAGTGCCCTCTTTGAGGCCTCTGCTGCCGATGGTTACCCGATACGGAACACCGATTAGCTCCCAGTCGGCAAACATGGCGCCCGGCCTGACATCGCGATCGTCGAGTATTACATCAACACCAGCGGCTAGCAGCTTTTCGTAAATAGCGCTTGCCGTTTGCTGAACTTGCTCGTTTTTACCCCAACCTAAGGGGCAAATAACCACATCGAAAGGGGCCATGGCTTGCGGCCAAATAATACCGTTATCGTCGTGGTTTTGCTCGATAGCCGCTGCGGCAATGCGGCTTACCCCAATGCCATAGCAACCCATCTGTAAAATACGCGATTTTCCTTCAGGGTCAAGGATACTTGCATTTAAGGCTTTTGAATATACATCGCCTAAAAAGAAAATGTGTCCCACTTCAATGCCGCGTTGGATTGCCAGCTGGCCGCCATCGCCGCTTGGGTCGCCGGCAACAACATTGCGGATATCGGCCGTTTCGGGAAGAGGTAAGTCGCGCTCCCAATTAACTCCTTTGTAGTGAAAGCCATCTTCGTTGGCGCCACAAATAAAGTTGCTCATATTGGCCACGGTTAAGTCGGCAATAATGCTAAGCGGCCCTTTAACTTGTAGCGGCCCCAGCGACCCTGGCGGACAGCCAAAAGTAGCCATAATTTCGTCTTCAGTCGCAAAGCGGTAGCCATTATCGAGCCCCGGTAACTTGCTTACCTTAACCTCGTTAAGGTCGTGGTCGCCGCGTAACAGCAATAGCCAAATAGCGGCTAGGCTGCCATCGTCATTGTCGGTGGCCAATACAATCGATTTCACCGTGTCGCTTAAGGGACGACCTAGCAATTTAGCGACGTCTTCGCACTGCTGTGCCCCCGGAGTGGCCACTTTCTCGAGTGCTTCGCTAGCCTCGCCACGCTCAGGAATTAAACAGGGTGCTTCGGCAAGTTCGAGGTTGGCTGCGTAATCGCTAGACGGGTTGTAAACAATGGCGTCTTCGCCAGTGTCAGCAATAACTTGAAACTCGTGGCTACGTGAACCTCCGATAGCGCCGGTATCGGCAGCAACCGCCCGAAAATTCAGCCCGAGGCGCGTAAAAATACGCTCGTAAGCCACATACATTTTTTCATAGCTTGCTTGTGCGGCTTCTTCGCTAACATCAAACGAATAAGCGTCTTTCATAATAAATTCGCGACCTCGCATCAAGCCAAAACGAGGCCGGCGCTCGTCGCGAAACTTGGTTTGAATATGATAGAAATTAAGCGGTAACTGGCGCCAACTATGGATTTCGTTGCGGGCAATGTCGGTAATCACCTCTTCAGAGGTTGGCTGTAAAACGAAATCGCGCTGATGACGATCTTTTAAGCGCACTAACTCGGGCCCGTACTCGGCTAAACGACCCGACTCGGCCCAAAGTTCGGCAGGCTGCACGATGGGCATTAAAAGTTCGATCGCGCCCGCGGCATTCATCTCGTCGCGCACTATTTGTTCGATTTTGCGCAGCACTTTTAAGCCTAGCGGCATATAAGTGTAAATACCGCCGGCAACGCGCCGGATCATGCCGGCTCGCATCATTAATTGATGGCTGACAATTTCCGCGTCGGCGGGCGCCTCTTTGAGGGTGTTGATGTGGTACTTAGAAGCACGCATGGTGTTGATTCCTGCTCAAACGTATAATTGTGGCAATTGTATTCAATTTCTAGAGGTGGCCTATGTTAGATCGAGAAGGCTACCGTCCTAATGTTGGCATTATCCTCGCAAATAAAAAAAATGAGGTTTTTTGGGGCAAGCGTATCCGAGAACACGCTTGGCAATTCCCACAGGGCGGTATTAATCGCGGAGAAAGCCCTTCGCAAGCAATGTACCGAGAACTGCACGAGGAAGTCGGTTTGCGGCCTGAGCACGTCCGTATTTTAGGGCGTACGCGCGATTGGCTGCGTTACGACGTTCCCGAACGATATATCCGGCGCGATGCTCGGGGCATATACAAAGGGCAAAAACAAATTTGGTTTTTATTACGGCTTGTCGGCCAAGATTCCGACGTTAGCTTACGAGCAACGCGTCATCCCGAATTCGACGCTTGGCGCTGGAGCAAATACTGGGTTCCCCTCGATGCAGTAATCGAGTTTAAACGCGATGTTTATATTCAGGCACTAAACGAATTGTCCGAGTTTTTATTTCGGCAGCCGCAAACACGTGCGCGTCGCACTGGCAAGCGGCCGTCCACTATCGATCCTCGGCGCATTTCCGAGGGTCGCGAACCTGCAGTACAGGCGTCGTCAGAATCTAACCACCCGCACTCAAGGTCGCGTCGGGCGGCGGCCCAAGGTTTAATTTTGCCGCCGCGTTAAACGCCGAATTAAGCTCGAAGTATCCCAGCGCCCGCCGCCCATGGCCTGTAAATCAGCGTAAAACTGGTCAACCAAAGCTGTAACGGGTAGGCGAGCGCCGTTTGCCTTGGCTTCATCAAGCACAAGGCCTAAATCTTTGCGCATCCAATCAACGGCAAAGCCAAAATCAAACTCGTCGTTTGCCATGGTGCGTCCTCGGTTATCTAACTGCCAGCTTTGCGCCGCCCCTTTGCTAATAACGGCCAATACTTTTCCCATGTCTAAGTTGGCTTGCTGCCCAAAGGCAATCGCTTCGGCCAGGCCTTGCAGCAAACCTGCCACGGTTATTTGGTTTACCATTTTGCAAAGCTGGCCGGCACCCACCTCGCCCAAGCGTGTAACCGCCTGGGCGTAATGCGCAATAACCCCTTGGGCACGATCAAAATCGCCTTGTGCGCCGCCACACATAACCGTTAATTGGCCATTAATCGCGCCCGGTTCGCCACCCGATACCGGCGCGTCTATGAATGCTAGCCCTAAGGCGCTTGCGTGTTCGGCAAGTTCTCGTGCAACTTGGGCCGACGCGGTAGTGTGATCAACAAACAAGCTGCCGCTTTTCATGCCGGCAAATGCACCGTCATCGCCCAGCACTACGCTGCGTAAATCGTCGTCGTTGCCGACACAGCAAAAAACGATGTCGGCCCCTTCTGCGGCTTGGCGCGCTGTGGTTTTTGCGGTGCCGCCATACTCGTTTACCCAGGCCTGCGCGACCGATTGGGTGCGGTTATACACGGTTATAGGGTGGCCGGCTTTGGCTAGATGTCCGGCCATCGGATAACCCATTGCCCCAAGGCCTAAAAAGGCGACGGACAACAAAGTGGGGTTGCTTGCAGCAGACATGAGGTCTCCCAAAAGTGCTTAGTTATATTGATGGTAAAACGTATCTCAGCAAGAAAGTCTCTAAGTACTATAAAAGAAACGGTTTACAATCGGGTGCCTGAATTCGTTTGTTAACGACATCACCCATTTGTTAACAATTTTGCAAGGCTAGGCTTTAAAGTGTTGCCTGAACAGCCGGCACTGCTTTCCTTGTCGGGCTAACTTGGTTTACGATAACGGACATGTTGCAAGATCTTGATTCCCTCGCTGCCCGCGTTGCTCGTTTGGTCCAGCTCACTAAAAAGCTTCAGGCTGAGCAGCAAGCTGCGCAAAATCGGCTTACTCATCTCGAGCAAGAGCGTAACGCCTTGCGCGAGCAATTAGCCCGCGAAGAAGCCCAGCGCCACAGCTTAACGCAACAACTCGAGCATCATAAACAGCAGCTCGATGAGCGCGACTCCGAGGCTCAAACCGCTTTATTACAAGCGCAATCCGAAGCCCAAAACTATCGCGAAATGGCCCAAACTTTGCAGCACACACTGGCAACCGAGCGCCAGCGCAGCAGCCGTTTACGAGAAGTCGCCAGTACGGCTCAACAACGCATCGAAGGCATTTTAATGCGCTTGCCTGGCGATACTTCAAGCGATCAAACCTAAAGGGCAGCTATGGAACAAGTCGATATCAACCTCTTGGGGCGCGACTATACATTGGCGTGCCAACCCGAACAAAAAGATGCCTTATTAGCCGCTGTGCAGCATGTAGGCAAGCGCATGCAAACAATCAAAGGCTCTGGTAAAATTACCAGTAACGAACGCATTGCCGTCATGGCAGCCATACAAATCGCTGCCGAGCTTCTCTCTATGAAAGCCCCCGACGGCCCACTTAGTAACATGGCACTTGGCGATTTCCAACATAAAATCGAAGCCATGAACCAAATTATCAACGAAGTGTTAACCGACACTTCTAGCAGTTAAGCAAACAAATTAATAGCGTTTTTAAGTTATTACTGCTTAAAAACACAACAGTTTGTCCCTGCCGTGTCCGTGACGTGACTTTTCATTCTTAGAACCAATGCAATAGCATTTGGTTGCCTGATTGGTCGGCGGGCGCGAACGCCCGCAAGGGCGATCCCGAAACCGACCTGACGGCGACCACCCTGTACCTTTAGGTTCAGGATGCCGGTCTAGACGGCACAGGTGGGGCATTAACGTAAATAGGCCTGCTTTTTAGCAGGCCTATTTTTATGGGTGCACAGGTACAAAATCGTAAGGCACAAAATAAAACAGTTAGCGTTTCTAGGTTTTGTTATGGTGTGTTTGTTACGTTTAATTTTTAAAGGGGCTTTTTATGCTGGTTTCCGTAAATTGGCGTCAATCGTTTACCCGCTCGGTAAGTTTTTTGTGCGTTGGGCTAGCTGCTTTTGTCATGTCGGCAGCCCAAGCGCAAAATGCCGCGTCGGAACAAGCGAAGCAACTTGATATCCCTCAGGCAACTCTCGAAGCCGAAGCATCTACGCAAGTAACACAAGATACCGTTAAAATTTATTTAACGGCCGAATACAGCGGGCCGGAGCGTGAAAAAGTTGATTCGCAGCTTACTAAAACCTTATCTAGCACAACCGACGAGGCCAAAGGGCACAGCGGTATAAAAGTCTCTACCCATAATTACAATGTTTGGCCCACAACCGATAAAAAACAAGAAATCGTCGGTTGGCGAGGCCGAGCCGAGCTTTTGCTCGAGTCGTCCGATTTTGAAGCCGTCTCGCAATTAGCGGCCCAACTCGCCGATCGGATGTCTATTGCTCGTCTAGCCTTTTCCTTATCG
>DATGSD010000030.1:0-2044 GCA_035302965.1 Burkholderiaceae bacterium
TTTTGGGCGCTGGCCTTCTTTTATGGGCAAGTCGGTGGTCACCACTTAATTGGCGGCCCTGTACCGGGCTGGCTGATTACCCTATCAATTGTGCAAAGCATGATGATGCTCATACCGGTGGTTGCGTTTTCCATCAATATGCATCTCACCATGCGACATCATTTCAAAACCTTGTTGTACTCGCCTACTTTGCGGTTTATTGGCCTCGGCGCCATGATGTATACCTTAAGCTCGGCACAAGGTTCATTTGAGGCACTACGCAGCATCAACACAGTTACGCACTTCACCCACTTCACGGTGGCCCACGCACACTTGGGGCTTTATGCCTTCTTCTCCTTAGCGATGTTTGGCGCTATTTACTTCGTCATGCCGCGCGTCATGTCGTGGGAATGGCCCTACCCCCGATTAATCTCGCTGCACTTCTGGTTAGTCATTATCGGCTTTGGTATTTACTTTATCGGGCTAACCGTGGGTGGATGGTTACAAGGGAAAGCACTGCTAGATGCATCGATTCCATTTATGGACATCGTGCGACTCACCCTACCTTATCTGAAGTTCCGTTCAATTGGCGGCGCTTTAATGACGGCAGGGCATATCGTCTTTGCGATCCACTTCATACTGATGGCATTACGTTACGGTAAACAACGCCGTGGCGCCGCCTTGTGGCACCAAGCCAGCCGTGCCGCAGCACAAACATCGAGAAGCTAAGCATGGAAAACGAACACAAGCTTTTAGGTGGGGCAATGGTAACGCTTGCCTTAGCAACAGCCGCTTTGGTGGTTATCCCCTACATACAACTCTCAGAGATTGGGCCCGCAGAAGGTTTAGAACCCTACACCTCTATGGAGCTACGTGGCCGCGAGCAATATATCGCGAATGGCTGTGTGTACTGCCATACCCAACAACCTCGGGCCATTGCACAAACCCCTTCTGACTTCGAACGAGGCTGGGGTCGAGCACCGGTGGCTGCCGACTACTACTACGACACCCCTCAATTAATGGGCACTATGCGCACCGGCCCCGATCTATTAAACATCGGTGCCAGACAGCCCAGCGCCGATTGGCAATTGGGCCACTTATACCAACCACGAGCCTACGCGCCCGGCAGCATTATGCCAGCCTACCCTTATCTGTTTGAAGTCAAAGACGAGGTCCAAGAAGGTGATCGTGAAATTCATCTGCCATCAGGCTGGGCCCCCGAAGGTAAGGTGGTTGTCGCCAAACCCGAAGCGCTCGACCTTGTCGCCTACCTTCTTGCGCTAGATCGCACTTACCCAATCACACCACCCCCCGATATGGCCGAGCAAGCTAGCACACCAGAAGACGAAGCTAGCGAAGCCGTTGAAACCGCTGAATAACCTGACAGCCCATTGCCATGCCAGAATTTACCAAAAAAGTCGATGCCCAAAAACGTGAGATGCCCGAACCTTGGGAGGGCAACCGGCCCGTTCCCTGGCTGGTGCTTGTCTTAATTGTCGGCTTATTTATCTGGGCGCTCTCGTATATTTGGTTTACCCACCAGCAGCTTCCCGCTGAATATGGCGATCGCCGTACCGCGGCCGATTTTCAAGTGGCCGCTAGCGACGCCGACGATGGCGGCACAACCGCCGATGGTGGCAAACTTTATGCCGCTCACTGTGTTGCCTGCCACCAAGCGAATGGCGCTGGCGTGCCCGGTGTTTTTCCGCCATTAACAAAATCAGAATGGGTTGAAGGCGAGCCCAATGTACTTGTGCAAATTCTTTTGCATGGCATTAGCGGCGAATTAACCGTGGGCTCTGAAACGTATAACGGCATGATGCCGGCATTTAATAAGTTAAGCGATCACGAACTGGCCGCACTAGCGAGTCATGTGCGCACAAACTTTGGCAATAGCGCCGACGCTATCGACGCCGCCTTTGTTAAAGAGCAGCGTGAGGCCATCGCCCGCGACGAACCTTGGCAAGGCGATGCCGACCTTAACGACTTAGCCAACCCCTAAGTTGTGGCCCGTTTGATACTTACTCGGCGTAAAAGCCGAGGTTTCTCGGAGCTTTTTAATGAA
>DATGSD010000031.1:0-4558 GCA_035302965.1 Burkholderiaceae bacterium
ATTAACGCAGCGACGCTTTGCGGCGGTCGTGCACGGCCTGCCAGGCTAGCATGGCTAACACGACAGCAATTATGGGCATCATTAACCAGTTAATCAGCTCCCAACCCGATAGGGTTAGCAAACGGCCTGAACCAAACGAAGCCACCGCCACCGTACCGAACACCATAAAATCGTTAATAGCTTGCACTTTGGCTCGTTCGGGGCTGGTATAGCAATCGGTAACCATGGCGGTCGCTCCGATAAAGCCAAAGTTCCACCCAATGCCAAGCAAAATTAAAGAGCCCCAAAAATGCAGTAAATCGAGGCCGGCTAAGGCCATAAAGCCCGAGACTGCAATTAACACCAAACCTAGGGCGGTAATGGTGATTTTTCCGAAGCGCTGAATTAAATGACCCGTAATAAAACTTGGGCCAAACATCGCTAAAACGTGCCACTGAATACCCAGGGCAGCATCGCCCACCGAATGGCCATAAGCAACCATAGCCATCGGAGCCGCCGTCATTACCAAGGCCATTAGACCGTAAGAGACCACACCCGAGGTAACGGCCACAATAAAACGGAAATGCCCAGCAATATCGCGTAATGGGCGCGCATAGCCATCAACCTCTTCGGGAGCTGGCGGCGGCATGCGCAGCATTAATAACACCGGCAAGGCAATTAAAGCCAAGGCGGCTTGACCTAAAAAACTGCCTGCAAACTGGGCTGCCGGCCATAAATCGCGTGTCCAAATTACCACTTGGGGGCCAATAATAGCGGCAATTAAGCCGCCAATCATGATGCGCGATATTGCTCGAGAGCGTTGAGTAGGTGCTACGGCGTCGGAAGCAGCAAAACGGTAGCTTTGGACACAGGCACCATAAAAGCCGGCACTAGCAGTCCCTAAGCAAAAAACAAGAAAGCTTCCTTGCAAAATACCCACCATCGCAATCAGGCCAGAAATAAGGCCTAAAGCCGCGCCTAAAGAGTAGCCTATGCGTCGGCCGAGGCGGCGCATCATTAAGGCTGCCGGAATGGTAGAAAGCGCCAGGCCAAGGTTGTACATGCTAACCGGCAAAGTAGCCAAACCAGGGTCGGTAGCTAACATTTGGCCAACAATTCCACCCAAAGAAATAATAATTGGTGGGGCGGCTGCACCAAGCGACTGAGCCACAACTAACAACCAAACATTAAGTTGCGCATTGGCGGGTTCAGCCGATTTCTGTGCCTCAAGCGCTGCTGGCGACAAAGATGTATTCATGCATGTAGTTAGGATGGAAAATAAAAACCAGCCAAATTAACCGAGTGTGGCTTGGCATTTATCGTACTAGAAATCGCAATAAAAAGGGTTTTATTGACAAGTAGCTAAGCAAAAGCCATAATGGCATGCTTAGCTTTACTAGTTATACCTGGCGCAATGGCAGAGTGGTTATGCACCGGATTGCAAATCCGTGTAGGTCGGTTCGATTCCGGCTTGCGCCTCCAACTAGCCCTCCAGCTAACACTTACTGCGCGCCCCTTCATAGCGCAAACTCAGGCCATTTAATTTTTTGTTGTGCCCGTTGGTAAGCCACTGGCACCAATTACTTGTGCGTGTCATTTACAGTTTATTCATTGGTTGGCAAGACTGAAGAATGATGGCTAACAATTAACCATTTTTGGCCGTCCCACTGGTAAACAAAAGTATAGCGAGCATCAAGCTTTTCGCCTGTTTTGGCCAGTGTAAACGTGTACAAACCCGAATCGCTTGCAATATTGCAGCCAATATCAATTTGGCGTTGGGTCACCTCGCCGGTGGGCTTGCTAGCTAAAAAATGCACAAAATAAGCTTCTTTTTCTTGTGGCGTGAAGCGGTTAGCGCCCGATAAAGTCGGCAATAATATTGAACGCTTAGCGTAATTTTCGACAACAGCTTTAGGCTGTCCAGTTTGAAGCGACGCGTTCCAGCGCTTAAACAAATTAACGACATCAACCTCATTGATTGGCGCGCACGCTTCAGTGTGTTGCCTAGACGTAAGTTGTTTTGAAGCTTGCTCCTGGGGCGATTGGCTAGTATTAACATTGCTTGTACACGCAGCGAGTACAAGCACCGCCAAAAACGGCATTAGTTTATTATTCATCGCTAAGCCTTTTAACAAAGATTTAACCGGGTAGATTTAAAACGGGTCGTAAAAGCGCAGCCACACACAGAGCCACTAAAACACCTAAAACTACCCCGCCAACAATATCTAAGGGGTAATGTACGCCTAAATACACACGCGACCAACTAATGCCTAAGGCCAGTACAAGAAAAAGGCCACCTAACAACCACTGCCTAAAAATTAAGTACGTTGCGGCAAAAATGCTTATAAACAAAGCATGATTACTAGGAAATGAAGCCGTGTCTCGATGCGCTAACCATAATTCTCCTACCGAATCAATAAAAGGTCGAGGGCTGTATGCAAAATAGCCAATTAGCCAACTTAATAAGGCTGCACCAGATGCCGCGATAGCAATAATTAGCAGATATCGGCGCTGCTGACGGCCACCAAATATAAATGCAAGCGCCGATGCTGCCATCACGAGATACGGTAAAATTTTGCTAAAAAAAAGCGCAATATTTAAGACTAGCGGGTTAGGCACGCTACCCGCATTAATAAGCAAAAATACAGATTCGTTCAAGATGCGCTCCCTAACGCGACTTTTTTACTACTAAGGCAAAGCTTAAAACCAATTGTTCTAATTGTTTTTAGGGTAAACATTTGACATCCGCTCAACCTAAAGGAAGGGGATTCCTACGCCGTTCAGACGACTATCGCCTGACACACTTCAGTGGGTTACAGCTGCTGGCGGCATGATTGCACCGCTCACTTTACCAACCAACTAGGCGTGCTTCGCACTTAACACGATAAAAATAAAGCAGCCACCAACACGCGCCATTTGCGGGTAGTGCACTAGCCTAAGCCGAGCGCCCCATTCAAATTTTATGCTTGTGCTGGTAGCAGCAAACTTTTTTTAAATAAATTTAAAAAACGCTAAGGTTGAGAACCACCAATAAGACGCAGCAAGACCATAATTATGGCAATAACTAGCAAGACATGGATGAACCCGCCTAGCGTATAGGTAGAAACCAAGCCAAGTAGCCACAGCACAATTAAGATAACAGCTAGCGTATAAAGCATAACGGCTCCTTTTTTGTAGTCGGCAGCAAGCACCCCATCAATGGCAAGCCCATCACCATTGATGGCCGCCAATACTACGATGGTATCGAGCGTTGCGCCGAACCAACTTTGCCATTTCAACGCTAAAACGTAAGAAGGTAGCCCGTCAACGCAATAGAGCAGTAAGTTGTAAACAAGCGCAACAGAAAAACAAATTTAAGCGACGTTATTCATAAGCAGATTGATACGCTAAGATGGCAAAGCACAGCCTAGCTTCTAACAACTATTTAAGTAGCAAGCGCTTTCAGCACCTAGAGGCAAACACCGTACGTACAAATACACACAAATGGTTTAAGCTTGCAAAACAAAACCGGCTTCGATAGCGGCATTGGCTATCGAAGCCGGTTTATATTAAATTACCAGGAAAGCTTAAATACGCTTAGCTTTTTCCCTCAGATTCGTTGTCGGAGGCATCGGTTTCTTTACGCTCTGACACTTCTTTCTTTTTAAGGTCGGGGGCGACCCAGTTAAGGGGCTCAACAACAAAAGGGGTACGTTTTCTGGCGCGTCTTCTTGACATAAAACAAAACCTCCGAAGTTTATAAATAGCCAAAGCGCCCCTAAAAGGCGCTTTATGGGTCACTCTCTACCATACCGTGCTGGTCAATAAATGTCCAATTTCGGCTAAAATAGGCGTTAAATCGCTAAAATTAGGCTACATTTCTTACCAAATAGCAAAAATCATGGATGATCTCGTCAAAGCGGCGATGGCTCGCTGGCCGAATGTGCCTGACATTTTTGGCTGGCTCTCATTAAGCGAACAAGGCCAATGGCTTTTACACCCCGAGGGCTCCGCCAGTTCGGAAGCCGTTACTATTAGCCACAGTAATACCATCGCCTTTATTAATCGTAATTATCAATCCGATGCCGAGGGCCGTTGGTTTTTTCAAAACGGTCCTCAACGGGTTTTTGTACGCCTGCTTGCGGCACCCTATATTTTGCGTACAACGGTACCAGGCTCAGAACTCGGCCTAGAAACCCACAACGGGCTTGCTGTTAAGCACCCACAAAACTGGTTAACCGACGACACTGGGCGCTTATTTGTCACAACCGAACACGGGCCTGCCCTGGTTGCTGGCCGCGACGCCTTCCAGGTTTTTGAGGCTCTTCCTAATTTTTTAAATCATTCACCCGCCGAGCTACCCAGTTACCCCAGCCGAGATATTCCGAGACAACTTAATTTTGTTAGTAACCCCAACTAAGCATTAAACGCTTCATCCGAGTTGCCCAGTTACAGCAGCCAAGATACTCCCAAACAACTCAATTTCGTCAGTAACCCCAGCTAGGCGTCAGTCAGAAGCTGCCAAAAGAAACAATCGAGGCTAGAATCAGTTTATGACTATTCATCCGCCCTCTTTTTATCACCCCGCACCGCGCAAACA
>DATGSD010000032.1:0-3569 GCA_035302965.1 Burkholderiaceae bacterium
AAATGTGCGTTGGCTAGCCAACTACACGCCTACGGGTTTGGCTGAAAAAGTGATGGGCGACCTCGAATTCGACTTGCGTTTCCCCGGTCAGCGCCACGACATTGCCACCAGTTGGCACGACAATATCTGGCGCAGCTATTCACCCGAGCTTGGCCAATACCTTGAACCAGACCCTTTAGGCCCACTGCCAAACAGCCAAGCTTTTGGCTATGCTGCCCAACAACCGCAGCGATTTATTGATTCGACTGGTTTATTACTGTTTGCTTTTGACGGCACGCGCAATGCCCCAAGCACACAAACAAATGTCTGGAAGATGAGCCAGCGCTACCTTGATGGGCCAGCTCATTACCATACAGGGCCAGGCAGCCCCTATTCCATTAACTGGGGTGCTATTAGCGGCTCGGGGGCCGACCAAATTTTAGAAAATCAGTGGCAATGGTTGTTAGTCCAGCTCGAAAAAACGCCCCCTGCTAGCCAAGAGATTATCCCCATCGATATTATTGGCTATTCGCGCGGAGCTGCTCTGGCGCGCGACTTTGCCAATCGCATCGTGCAACACGTTAACCAAGGCTTGTTTTCGTATAACCACCCATTACGCGGTTTAATAACCGCTTGTGTCGACCTACGTTTTATGGGTTTGTTTGATACCGTGAGCCAATTTGGTTTACTAGGCGTTGATAATGGTAACTATAACTTCTCCATCGCAAACGAATGGGCCTGGGTTGCACATGCTGTTGCGCTTCAAGAACGCCGTTGGCTGTTCCCATTAACGGCGGCCACATCGTCGGGCCAAGGTAACGTTATTGAAGCCCCTTTTATTGGCGCACATGCTGATATTGGCGGCGGCCTATCGGTCATCAACCGCCGCAACCACGAACAAGGCGATCTCGCCAATGTCACGCTTAATTGGATGATTTGGCAAGCACGGGCCGCGACGGTTCAATTCGACGATGGACCAAGCGCCGATCGTGAAATTACGCATGCAGTTATCCACGACGATCGCAGCCAAGCCGCCCGACAACTCGACACCGATAGACGCATCGACGCACCCGAAGGCCACTTGCTTTTTGAAAGCCAAGGTAAGCACGCGAGCTTGGGAAAACAGCAGCGCGACGCCACCGAGGCCTTAATTAACCGCTATGAAAACTGGCGTAACAACGGCCAAAGGGCTGTCGGCCTTGTCGATATGGAAGGCTACGCGCGATGGCTACACGACGTTGTTGGCTGGCAAGCACCACCAAGCTAAATTCGGCCTAACCATAAGCGATTTTTTAAGAAAACCACTAACAACGCAGCTCTAGCTTGACAGCCTAGCCCTGATTTTACCCGCGCCATACACATGCTTGGATAAATCACGGTATCATTTACTAATTTGGCTCTTGTGCCCAAAGGCCTTATTAATCGGCTTTTGACTTATCAGAATCGCTATAAAATTTCTATGCTTCCACAGCAAAAAAACGTCCTTAGCTCGCTTTTACAAACTATAGTTAGCCAGCTCGTGCCCGATGCCGAGCCCACTATCTTGCTTGAGCGCCCCAACGTCGCCAGCCACGGCGATATCGCCACTAACATTGCTATGCAATTAGCCCGCGTAGCCAAGCGTAACCCACGCGAACTTGCCCAAGAAATTGTCGACGAACTTAGCAAGCACACCCAAGCTCAGCCGTTAATTGCTAGCGCCGAGGTTGCTGGCCCTGGCTTTATAAACTTTCGTTTAACCCCCGAAGCCCACCAAGAAGTCATCCACTTAATCGACGAACAAACCGATAAATTCGCTTGGCAGCCCAAAAAACAGCAAAAATTAATGGTCGAATTTGTGTCTGCCAACCCAACTGGGCCTTTACATGTTGGCCATGCTCGACAAGCCGCTCTTGGCGATGCGCTCTGCAACATCTTTACCGCCCAAGGCTTCGACGTTTACCGCGAGTTTTACTATAACGATGCCGGCAACCAAATCGATAATTTGGCCATTAGTGTGCAAGCGCGAGCCCGCGGTATTTTGCCCGATTCCGACGACTTCCCGGCCGACGGCTATAAGGGCGACTACATCAAAGAAATTGCCGACCGCTTTTTAGCCAAAGAAACCGTAAAAGCCGCCGATGGTCAGGCCATTACGGCCAGCGGCAATCTCGACAATTTAGACGACATCCGACGTTTTGCTGTCGCTTGTTTACGCCACGAACAAGATCTTGACCTCCAAGCCTTTGGTTTAACGTTCGACAATTTCTACCTAGAAAGCTCGCTATACACCGATGGTCGCGTCGAAAAAACCGTTAAAGCGCTAATCGATTCTGGTTTTACTTACGAAGAAGGTGGCGCCCTATGGCTACGAACCACCGACCTTGGTACGGGCGACGACAAAAACCGCGTCATGCGTAAAACCGATGGTGGCTACACCTATTTTGTGCCCGACGTCGCTTACCATGTCACTAAATGGGAGCGCGGCTACCACCATGCGGTTAACATTCAAGGTAGCGATCACCACGGCACAATTGCTCGTGTGCGCGCTGGCTTACAGGCGCTGGGCTTATCCATCCCAAAAAGCTTCCCCGCTTATTTAATTCACAACATGGTAAAAGTGGTTAAAGATGGTGTCGAAGTTATAATTTCAAAACGCGCGGGTAGCTATGTCACAATGCGCGACCTTATCGATTGGGTCGGCCGCGATGCTGTACGGTTTTTTCTTATCCAGCGTCGTGCCGATTCCGACTTTATTTTCGATGTCGACTTAGCCCGCTCCGAAACCGAAGAAAACCCCGTTTACTATGTCCAATACGCTCATGCACGTATTTGTTCGGTTTTAGCGCAATCCGATGTTACTAATGCCGACATCAGCCAAGCTGATACATGGCATCTAAACGCCCCTTCCGAAATCAACTTGTTACAGCGCTTATCGCAATACCCTGCCACGCTAGAACTTGCCGCTAAAGACCTCGCCCCCCACCATATTGCATTTTGGTTGCGCGACTGCGCGGCCGATTTCCATACTTGGTATAACGCCGAGCGCATCTTAATCGATAACACCCCAGTCAAGCTTGCGCGCCTGCGCCTAGCTCGGGCAACACGCCAAGTTCTTGCAAATGGCTTAAACCTGTTAGGCGTACAAGCGCCCGAACAGATGTAATATAAAAGTTTATGGCTAAACGTCGTCGTCAAAGCAAACAACGCTCGGGTAGTGGCTTTCTATTTGCGCTACTCCTTGGTTTATTAATCGGGGTAGGCGCAGCAGCAGCTGTTGCATGGTTTGTTACCCAAGTGCCTATGCCATTTTTCGATAAAGCGTCGCGCGACCCAGCACAAACACTGTTGCCCGATGTCCGTGACGCTCCCGATCCTAACATTGGCATGTACGATCAAAGCAAAGAGCCTGCCGATTCTTGGGAAATTACCCCGCCCGAGCGCGCCGATTCTGACCAATCCGACTTATCCGACGATATTTCTAAACTGCTCTCTCGCTTACAACGAGACGAAAACACTTCGGCGACTAGCCCTAGCGACAGCCAAACAATTCGGGTACCAGGCACCGAAGCGCCAGCAGTAGAAAAAGCCAACGAAGCGATATACTTTCT